>JAWSUX010000438.1:0-2730 GCA_033852215.1 Colwellia sp.
TTGACCATATCCGCTTTGAACACTTACCTAAGATGCGTATCGCTAAAAAAGGTAAAAATGTTACGCAAATGCATTATGCTCGCCAAGGTATTATTACCCCTGAGATGGAATACATTGCTATTCGTGAGAACTTAAAACGCGAAGAAGTGAAAGATGCGACTTTATTATTACAGCACAAAGGCGAATCGTTTGGTGCTAGTATTCCTGAGCAAATCACCGCTGAATTTGTCCGTGATGAAGTGGCTCGCGGTCGCGCTATTATCCCAGTAAACATTAACCACCCTGAATGTGAGCCGATGATTATTGGTCGTAATTTTTTAATTAAAGTTAACGCCAATATCGGTAACTCAGCAGTAACGTCTTCTATTGAAGAAGAAGTAGAAAAACTCGTTTGGTCAGCTAAATGGGGTGCAGATACGGTAATGGATTTATCGACTGGCCGTAATATTCATGAAACCCGTGAATGGATCATGCGTAACTCGCCTGTTCCTATTGGCACAGTGCCTATTTATCAAGCACTTGAGAAAGTAAACGGTGTTGCTGAAGATTTAACTTGGGAAATTTTCCGCGATACTTTAATTGAACAAGCAGAGCAGGGTGTTGATTACTTTACCATTCATGCTGGCGTTTTATTACGTTATGTTCCAATGACGGCTAAACGAGTTACCGGTATTGTTTCGCGTGGTGGTTCAATTATGGCGAAGTGGTGTTTAGCGCATCATAAAGAAAATTTTCTTTACACGCACTTTGAAGATATCTGTGAAATATTAAAGCAATACGATGTATCGTTCTCATTAGGTGACGGTTTACGTCCAGGCTCAGTTGCCGACGCGAACGATGAAGCACAATTTGCTGAATTACATACCTTAGGCGAGTTAACCAAAATTGCATGGCAGCACGATGTGCAAACAATCATTGAAGGCCCTGGTCATGTGCCACTTCATATGATCAAAGAAAATATGGAAGAGCAAATAGAGCATTGTGGTGAAGCGCCTTTTTACACATTAGGACCTTTAACGACAGATATTGCCCCAGGTTATGACCATATTACTTCGGGCATAGGTGCGGCTAATATTGGTTGGTACGGTTGTGCCATGCTTTGTTATGTAACGCCAAAAGAACATTTAGGTTTACCAAACAAAGAAGATGTAAAAGAAGGTTTAATTACTTACAAAATATCTGCTCATGCGGGTGATTTAGCTAAAGGTCACCCTGGTGCACAAATTCGCGATAATGCTATGAGTAAAGCGCGTTTTGAATTTCGCTGGTACGATCAATTTAATATCGGTTTAGATCCAGAAACAGCTAAAGCCTATCACGATGAAACCTTGCCACAAGAGTCAGGTAAAGTAGCGCATTTCTGTTCTATGTGTGGACCAAAATTCTGCTCAATGAAAATCTCACAAGAAGTTCGAGATTATGCTGCGGATCTTGATAAAAATGCTATTAAAATTCAGTTGCTTGATGAGACCGTAACGATACCGTCTGACGAAGCTATTGAACAAGCGATGCAAGAAAAGTCTGCTGAGTTTAAAGCGACAGGTAGCGAAATCTACCAACTTGCTGAATAGCGTTACCATGATTTTAGGCGAATAAGCGATGAATATTGCCATTGTTGGCGCAGGATTGATGGGGCGATTAGTCGCGCTGTCTTTACTGCGGGGTGAGCAGCTAGGTCAAAAGCAGTCAAATAACGTAAACATTACGTTATTTGATAAAGATAATAAACTCGCTCATAACAGCGCTGCTTATGCTGCCGCTGGTTTATTAACACCATTGGGTGAATCACTTCATTGTGAGCCTAATATTGTTAAAATGGGTTTTGAATCATTACGGTTATGGCCTGCTTTACTCGACAGTTTGGACGAACATACCCTGTTTCAACAAACGGGCGCCATCATGGTAAGTCATGAGCAAGACAAAGGTGATTATCAACGTTTTGTTAGACACCTTAACAATAATTATCCCGAGCAGGCGCAGCATTCGCTAAATCGTGCTCAGCTTTTAGAGTTAGAGCCAGAAATAGGGCGCAGTTTCAATCAAGGTTTATATTTACCACAAGAAGGACAGCTTGGTAATAGACGATTATTGATTGCTTTGCGCAAGCAACTGGAAAAAGAAGGTACGAGTATTAAGGGTGATCATCGGCTGCACTGGTTAAGTGAGTGTAATGTCTTTGCTATTGAAAACACTGAATATAATAGCAAGGTCAGTTATCAGCAGCATGGTGTTAATCATAGTCAGTCATTTGATTTAGTTATTGATTGCAGAGGCACTGGCGCGAGCAGTAAAAATAGCCATCGAGCTTGTGCTCCTATGGCTGATCTGCGTTCTGTCAGGGGTGAGTTATTCCAATTATTTGCCCCAGAGGTCAATATTTCAAGACCGATACGTTTAATGCACCCGAGATACCAGCTTTACATTGCGCCTAAACAAAAAGGCTTTTATGTGGTTGGTGCCACTGAAATTGAAAGTGACGATAACTCAGCCATGACCGTTCGTTCAGCAATGGAGTTATTGAGCGCAGCTTACAGCGTACACCCAGGTTTTGCCGAAGCGAATATTCGTCAACATATTAGTCAGTGCCGACCCGCTTTTAATGATAATCAGCCGAAAATTACTCAGCAAGATACGTTAATACAAGTGAATGGTTTATTTCGCCATGGTTTTTTAATTGCACCAGTGGTACTTAAACAAGTATTAGCACTGGTAAATAATCGGATGAATAAT
>JAWSUX010000439.1:0-747 GCA_033852215.1 Colwellia sp.
AAACCCTTGTTAGGTGTTTTTATAACCATTAATCTCGCTTTGTATTTTTACAAAGTCATTTTCACCAACCATATTTTTGGGTATTATATGCGCAGTAATTGGTGTGTTATAAATAAATATATGATCATCTGTAAAAGCAATCTTATTAATTGCCTCCCAAGTTTGATAATTGTCTGAGTTCTCAGTTTCTTCTCTAACGCCAGATGAGCTAATAGTTAAAGTATGTTTACAAAATATTTCTTTTTGCTGGAGTTGTTTAGCTGATTTTTTTGCATAGGTTTTATAGCAATAAAGTGTCCATAAGTAAGAGCCCAAAGCACCACCTACAGCCCCACCATAAAAACTATTTTGATTCGTTATATATGCCAACAGTGAAATTGCTAACAATATAAAAAGAGGTGAACCATAAAGGCTCCAAAACTTCTTTTTATTAAACGCTTCATCATTTTCCATCCAGTTATGACTTAAAGCAATGAGGTCATTTAAATCATTTTCATAGACTACTTGCACAAAACCTCCGTAAACACCTAACGCCCCATTAAGGGGCTGATAAAAGTTGGCTAAAATGTGAAGCGAAGCGAAACCGAGCCAACTGTTAGCAGTCCCGCTTGAATGGCTTGTTATATGCCATTTGTAATTAACTCACTGATTAAAATACTATTATCCATATCTTTTACAATTTGGGTATGCCTGTCCTTTGAGAACTGAGCATAGTTAAGTACTGCAAACCCGTTATTTAATTTAACA
>JAWSUX010000440.1:0-2045 GCA_033852215.1 Colwellia sp.
TATACTATTATGAATTTCAAACCCCCTTTGCGATACTTGTTGTTAATACTGTCTTTACCTTTATTTAGTTATGCTACAACTACAGAAATCGAAACAAACCAACAGCCTGCTTATTTTGATCATTTAGCTGCAGAACGTAAATCATCGTTTGATCCTTATATAATTACCCCGCATAAAATGACCTATTTTTTACCTCTCAGTTATACCAACAATATCAACAAGGAAGCTTATGAAGGCGAGGGGAATTTTGCAGAAAAGCTTAATAATATTGAAGCTAAGTTTCAAATAAGTTTAAAAATCCCTCTAACTCGGGAGGCTATTTTTACTAAAGGAGACAGTATTTCTTTTGGTTTTACTCTACAGTCTTGGTGGCAATTATATAACCATGATCTATCTCGCCCTTTTAGAGAAACAAATTATCAACCCGAAATTTTTTATATTACGCCACTAAACTGGCAGCCCCTAAATGGCAAAACTAATTTAACTGTAGGTTTTGAACACCAATCTAACGGTCGTACACAACTGTTATCTCGTAGTTGGAATAGACTATATGCAACATTAACTTTCGCTAAAGATAACTATGCTGTTACATTTCGTCCGTGGTGGAAAATTCCTGAAGGCGACAAGGTTACTACGCCAGAAGAATCAGGTAATGACAATCCTGATATTACTGATTATATGGGACATTTTGAGTTGATTGGCGTGTATAAATGGGACTATCTTGAATTTTCCTTCACTGGTCGAAGAAATTTTGATGAAAATAAAGGTGGTATGGAGCTGGGCATGACTTTTCCATTAGCAGGAAAGCTAAAAGGTTACCTGCAATACAATCATGGCTACGGTGAAAGTTTAATTGATTACGATCATTATCAGCAACGTATTGGTGTGGGTATTGCCTTAACTGAAATATTTTAAAGCGACTTTAGCATTACTACTTACTATCCTAACCATGATAGACAGTAATTAGTAGCGGTAAAATAAGGAGGTGGGCAAACCGATTTTTTTACAGGGTCTTAAAAAGAAAAATTTAATCCTAAAATAGGACTATGAATAACCGTATCATAAACAAAGTGTCCTACCGTACCGACTGTAACATTATTGTCATAATCAACCCATGACGCTTTATATTTCATATCCAAAGTCATTAATTGACTTATTTTGTAAGTAGCACCTGCTTCAACTGTCGAGGTAAAATCAGTACTTAAACCAAAGTCACCAACATCGCCCCTAGCAATAAAGTACCGCTGCATTATTCACTGCTCCAAAATCGCGGTTTAATTCAGCCTAGAATTTGACAAAGTTTCTACAATTATAGCTTTAATAAAAAAGCACTAATAAATATAATAATTTATTAGTGCCTTTATATAAATTTAGTAAATATTTACTGAAACTAGATCTATTTCAAAAATCTATAATTACCTTTAATATCTTTTTTATATTGCTCACAAAGCTCACCCAACGGTGCTTCTATTTTTAATGCACCGTAACCCTGATGTGCTTTGCGTTTAACACGATCCCAACTAATGCCATCAATGGTCATATAACCTTCTGAAAAAGCTTTTAGCTTAGCTAGTTCTTTAAATTTTTCCGCATCTATTGCTTTATCGCAATCACGATCTAAATAAAGTAATTTGCTTGCAGATTCGGCAAGCATTAATTCAACTTCACCTTTTTCTGATTTGGTTAATGACTCACCTGCAAATGCAGTGCTGCTCAATACTAATAAAGGTAAAATTAAACGTTTCATTTAGTCTTCTTCCTATTTAAATATATTTGAAGTTATTATGTTTTTGATATGCGTTATATAGCACTTACTTGAAATTTTTCTGAATCTGTTTTCTATAATAGCTATTTCATTTAACTATTTACAGTGATTTATTATCATTTTTGTTATGAATAACAAGCATAACAGTTTTATCTACAAATGTATTCGTAGGAAACATACTCATGGTAAGGTTGTCTTGCGTATCAGTCAAAATATAGCCCTATACAAACAAAAAGCCCCACTAACATCACTGTTAACGGGGCTTTTTTCTATTCAGTTT
>JAWSUX010000441.1:0-1258 GCA_033852215.1 Colwellia sp.
CTTTTAGCTAAACAGTTTTCGCCTAAATTATTTTAGTGTGAATAACTAGCCAAAATGTAAACGGCTCAAATTCATGGTAAGTGGCAAAGTTTCGGCGGGGTATTTTTTAATTCCTCCGCAAAACTATTAATATTTTTAAATTTGGTGTTTTGGCAATTACAGTGGCAATACAACTAACAAGGTAAATCAAACGGAAAAATAACAGTTGGCCATCGCTTCGCGATTATAGCCAACCATTATTTTCCGCTTATTTAAGCGTTAGAGTTTCTCTATGATATTCGCGACTAAGAGTCCATATGCAATAATCTATGTGATGAGTACTGTTATTCTTATGACAGTAATTTGTATGGCTAATTATTACCAATTTTATAAAATTAATGCTGTTAGAGATGTGGAATTACTACAGAAAAAATGGATAGCTTCAATCCCTGACAACCTCTCTTATAAAGTTACCGAAGGATGTGGATGGCTTAGGTTTTCATATCAAGTGTTCAGAAGCGATAAGCTCAACTTATATGAGAATGTAAAAAATTATGAAACTAAATATCAAAAAAGTATTTCTGAATTATTTAATGTCATAAAAGATGCCACAGCGAATGCAGACAGTTTAGATGTGATTTACGATACAAAACATGGATTTCCGAAATCAATCAGAATTGATTGGAAGAAATATACAGATGATGATGAATGCTCTTACTCTGTTGAAAAATTTAAAGTTGTGGGTACGAAACTCTAACAAGGCATTTAAACGGAACAAAAACAGTTGGCTACGTTCCGCTTCGCTACACATTATAGCCAACAATTTTTGTCCGCTTAATGCGGCGTTATGTACCTTAGAAATGATATTTATCTTTAGCGAAGATCACACATTAGAAATACTTAGTTCATGTATTGAAGCAGAAGCTAAATTTGATGCTTTTGATGTTGAATGTAAGGTACATGTTTTTTTTGACGGAAATGGAAATTACTTAAAGCCAACTTTTATTGTTCCTAACAAAACAGTAAAAAAGTGGCTTTTTTTTAAAACTGTAATTTTAGGTAAATATAAATTAAAAAAATCTGATTACGATAAGTTTAATATGCCGTTAGATTGGGCTATTGGGCAAGCAATAAAAATGCATCCAAACCCGTTTTTTGAAACATTAGAAGACGCAACTCGGTACATAACAAGGCAATCAAGTACGGACTAAAAAAGCTTGGCTTAGTTCGTGCCTCACTAATTATAGCCAAGCCTTTTTAGCCGCTTATTGCGGCGTTA
>JAWSUX010000442.1:0-1105 GCA_033852215.1 Colwellia sp.
CAGAATATAGCTTTTAGCCATGCGCTATTAAGTTGCTAAGCTGTATTACTTTGTTAATATTATAAAAATCATTCATCAAACCCCTTTGCAATACTCTGATAGTAATACATTATGAAAAACATGGCTTTAAATTCACATAATAAACAAACCTCTTTTAGCTTAGCGGTTAGTGTTGTGCTCTCTCTTCCTCTTTATGTAAATGCTGTCGAAGTGACGGCTAAAAACAAGAGTATTAATGACGCTTGGCAATTTGCCGAGTTAGTTGAAAATTCACAGGGCGATTACCTCAAGTTATCAGGCCGATTACAGCTTGATTCTACTTGGGTTGACAGTGACCAAGGCGACTTTAATGATACGCTTTGGCGACGTTTCCGTTTCGGTTTCAAAGGGAAGTTTGGTGAATTTAAACTTGCGTTAGAAGCTGACATTAATTTAAACGAGTCATTGGGTGAATCTTATAATCGATTAACTGATGCCAACATTAGTTGGTCATTAAATAATAATACTGAATTGAAATTTTTAAAACAATCAACAGGTTTTACTATGGATGGTAAAACGTCATCTAAAAAACTGTTAACTCCCGAACGTAATAACCTAACCAATAATTTATGGTTTACCTCAGAGTATTTTACTGGCGTTAGTGTTAACGCCAAGTTAGCGAATGACTGGAGCTATAAAGTCGGTGTGTTTTCGAGTGATGCCTCGGACGAAATATCAATTAATGAGGCAAGTTATTTTACCTTATTGTCAACTAAGAAAAAGTTAGCTAAAAATAGCGTGTGGGACAAAGCCGAAGTAGGTTTCGACTATGTTTATAATGATACTTCTGAAGAGGGAGGCACGCGCGATTTTTCACAGGTTTTGAGTATGACCAGTAAATTTCAACAGAATAACTGGGCACTCGACAATGATTTATCATGGGGAAAGGGTGATTTAGGCCAAAGTGATTTATTTGGCCTTGTTATCATGCCGTCATATAAACAAAGTGAAAAAGTACAATGGGTTACTCGTTATACTTATTTAAAAAGCAGTGATGAAAATGGCGTTAGATTAGGTCGTTATGAAAAAAATATAGTGGGTGAACGCGGTGATCAATATCATGAGC
>JAWSUX010000061.1:0-1229 GCA_033852215.1 Colwellia sp.
CAGGGTGGGATCGCGCATTTCAGATAAATAACACAGTATAATAAATAAATTTTGAACTTTATTGATACAAGATGATCAGATCAGTATCAAAAATTAACAATAGTTATTTATCATGTCATTATTTCAAGATATTGAAAGCATTGAAGATCATAGAGTAGACGCAAATAAAAGTTACGAATTAGCTGATATTATTTTCTTAACAATAGCAGCTGTGCTTTGTGGTGCAAAAGGCTGGAAAGCGATTAATATATTTGGGGAAGCTCAACTTGATTGGCTAAAAGAATACGGAAATTTCAGCCACGGTATTCCCACAAGACACTCCATAGGGAGAATTATAAGGGGTATCAAGGCTGATAGTCTTGTCTCATGTTTCATTAATTTTTCAAATACTGTACGAGAAAGTAACGGTAAAGAACATATTAGCTTTGATGGTAAAGTTGTTTGTGGCTCCAAGCATGGAGAAAGAGATGCTTTGCAATTAATGACGGCCATGGTGGTAGAAAATGGTCTTATTATTTACCAAAAAGAAACGTCAACTAAAACAAATGAAATACCTGTGATGCAATCAATGCTAGCAAGTATGAATATTGAAAATGCTGTGATCACCGCAGATGCTATGCATTGCCAAACAGAAACTAGCCAGTTGGTACGCGAAGGTAAAGGCGACTACGTGCTACAAGTAAAAAATAATCAGGGTAAGTTACTTAAAGAAATTGAAGCATATTTCTATATCGCCGAACGTGATTTCCCTAAGGTCTTAAAAGATAATTTATTTCAGGAGTTAGATGGTGAACACGGTCGGATCAACGAGCGAGAATACCGGTTATTACCCATCACAGAATGGTTTGATGAAACAGATAAATTCAAGGATAGCTTTGCTGTAGTGCAAGTAAAGCGCACACGGCAACTGAAAATGAAAACAGAGCAAGAGACATCTTATTATATAACGTCACTCAAGGATGATGTAAAAAAGATAGCTGGATTTATAAGAGGTCATTGGGCTATAGAAAATAGCCAACATTGGGTTTTAGATGTGACATTCAGGGAAGATGAATGTCAAATTTATGCTGACGATGGAGCAGTAAATTTATCAACCATCAGACGAAAGTTATTGAACTTAATCAAGGCTCACCCACTAAAAGATAGTGTTGCAGGAAAAATGCAACGCGCATGCTGGGACGCTAAATTTAGAGCTGAGATATTGTTTGGTCAGAAATCAACCAAAGCAT
>JAWSUX010000005.1:0-19365 GCA_033852215.1 Colwellia sp.
GTAATATTTTCCTTATCGGCCCCATGGGTGCTGGTAAAAGTACTATAGGTAGAGAAATAGCCGATAGACTTCACCTAGAGTTTTTTGATTCTGATCAAGAGATCGAGCGCCGTACAGGAGCAGACATTGCTTGGGTATTTGATCTAGAAGGTGAAGAAGGCTTTCGTAAAAGAGAAGAAACAGTCATCGAAGATCTAAGTAAAAAACAAGGTATTGTTTTAGCTACTGGCGGTGGTTCAGTGATTAGTGATCAAGTGCGTAATCGTTTATCAGCACGTGGCATAGTTGTTTACCTTGAAACAACAATTGATAAACAAGTTGCGCGTACGCAACGAGATCGACGCCGTCCATTATTGCAAACATCAGAAGAGCCTCGCACAGTATTAGAAAATCTTGCTGTTGAACGCAACCCTCTCTATGAAAATATTGCTGACATCGTAGTAAAAACAGACGATCAAAGTGCTAAAGTTGTTGCTCATAAAATCATTGAACGTCTTGATTTTTAGCACTCTAGCTATCCCCAAATTTATATCATAATTTAAAAAGCAGTATTTTTTATGGCAATTCTTAATCTTGATTTAGGCGAGCGTAGTTACCCTATTTATATCGAGTCAGCTTTGTTAAACAAAGCTGACCTGCTTACCTCTCATATTCGTGCAAAACGAGTTTGTATTGTGACAAATGATGTTGTTGCACCTTTATACTTAGAAACACTTAAAAATAGGTTAGGTGACTATATTGTCGATGAGGTCATTTTACCTGATGGAGAGGCTGAAAAAAGCTTGTCTAATTTCGATGTCATCATGACACATTTACTTCAGCATGAGCATGGTCGAGATACTACGTTAATCGCGCTTGGTGGTGGAGTTATCGGTGATATTACTGGTTTTGCAGCAGCGTGTTATCAACGAGGTATTGATTTTATTCAAATACCTACGACGTTGTTGTCACAAGTTGACTCTTCAGTAGGTGGTAAAACCGCAGTAAATCATGCATTAGGTAAAAATATGATTGGTGCTTTTTATCAACCTAAAGCCGTCTTCATAGATATCGATAGCCTCTCTACTTTACCTGTACGCGAATTTAATGCTGGCATGGCAGAAGTCATTAAATATGGCATTCTGGGTGATAAAAGTTTTTTTATCTGGTTAGAAGAAAATATTACGGCTATTAAATCTGCAGATAAACATATCTTAGCAAGTATGATTGAGAAATGTTGCCAATGTAAAGCGGATATTGTTTCAAGCGATGAAACTGAAGCGGGAGTTCGCGCACTGCTTAATTTAGGTCATACTTTTGGGCATGCGATAGAAGCGGAACAAGGTTATGGCAAATGGTTACACGGAGAAGCCGTTGCTACTGGCATGGTACTTGCTGCTAAGTTAGCAGTAACCATGAATTTGCTTGAAGCGTCAGAACTTCGCCGTATAGAGTTATTAATCTCTGCTTTTGACTTACCGGTAAATGCTCCATCAGAGATGGGCTTTGCTGAGTTTATACGTCACATGCGTCGAGATAAAAAGAATATCGCAGGAAAATTAAGGTTTATCGTGCCAACCGCTATTGGCCAATCTGAAATTCGTGATGATGTCACTCAGGAGATGCTTCAACAAATTCTATAATTATTTTCTCTAAAAAGAGAATGTGAACATAGAAAGGGTTTAGTATGCCTGCATTAGCACGCGCTGATATTAATACAGCAACTGAAAAAGCAACAACGGAACTGCAAGGTGAGATAAAAAATGCTGTAATCGCTGAAATAAGTGTTACAGCGCGTATTGATTATATATTACGTTTTTCCAAACAAGCGGTGTTAGTTGTTGCTGAACAAGTGGATCAATATTCTGCTATAGCGCGACAGTTTCTTGTCACGCTCTCTAGTGACAACGCTAATGAAGCGAGCAGTCAAAATAACGCTAACAAAAATCAATCTAATGTTGCTTTCGTATCAGCCTCAGTAAAGTTGAATGATATACAAATCCGTTGTCGTTTGATTGAACAGTTATTTAGTAACACCCTCTTTGATCCCGAACAGTCTTTAGTTGTCAGTGTATTACGTTTAGCTAAACAGCAAGGCGAAGCTATTACTATTGTTGTCGAGCATGCGCATGGACTATCACTACAAATTAAATATGAGCTGAGCCAATTAGTTGCTATAGCGAAACAAAATAAACAAGTGGTTAATGTCGTTATGTTTGCTCAACCCAAGGCAGCAGATGAAATCGGTCAAAATAAAAGTATCTTTAAAAATAAACTTACAATCATTGATGCAATATCAGGGCAGCTATATAGTAACCAGAGTACAAAAAAAGTAAGCAATGATAATGAAAAATGGTTGCAACCTTGGCAAAAAATAGTTTTATTTACTGTTTTTTTTCTGATGATATTTGTCTCTATCGTGCTGTTTTATTATTTACAAACAGAGCAAGGAAGTAAGTACCTACAGCAACCGTCAATAGCTAAGAACAAAGGCACTTTTGTTGGTAATAAATCTATCTCTATTAATGAAAAATCAGGCGAAATTCAAGCGTTAGCATCTAAACCTAATGGGCAAATAGTTCTATCAGCTAATGTACAAGAAATAAATCTAGCCCTTTTAAATCCTATTCCTGTCGTTAAAAATGAGAGTGTGCCTGCAAAAACAAATGATGTACTTAGCGCTTTATTGTCTAAAAATATTAATGTTATCAAAACTAAGCCTGTAGAATATAGCAACTCAGAAGTAAGTGTAATAGAAAGTAGTGAACAGTCGGTAATGCATGTTTTAGATACCGATTATTATTTTGAAATGATGGAAGAATTCGACGGTGTTGTTGTACAAATAGCCGGTTTTAGTGATAGCCAGCATTGGCAAGATTTTCTGTCATTATACCCAGAGCAAGAGTTTTATAGTTATCAAAAGGTCTTTTCTGATAATATTTTTACCGTCATAACATCCAAGGTATATCCTAACCGTTTAGCGGCAAAAGAGGCAATGAAAACTTTACCCGAAGCTATTATACAGAGAGATCTCTGGTTGAAGCCTATTTCAACCGTAATCGCTGAAATTAATACCTTTAAAGAGTAATTCGAGCTACAATCCTCGGCAATTATATTGGTTTGTAGGTTTCCCCTCTGAGATGAAAAAAAAGCATAGAGCATTTTTAAAATGGGCTGGCGGTAAGTACAGTTTGTGTGATGTGATTGCGAAAACATTGCCAAAGGGCGATTGCTTAATTGAGCCTTTCGTCGGTGCTGGCTCGGTTTTTTTGAATACCGATTATGATCATTATATTCTTAATGATATTAACCAAGACTTAATTAACCTCTACAAAATAATTCAGACTAATCCCGATTCGTTTATTGAAGATGCTAGAAAATTTTTTTCTGTAACTAATAATCAGTCAGATGCTTATTATCAGCTAAGAGCTGAATTTAATGCCAGTTCGGATAGTTATTTTCGTTCATTAGCTTTTCTATATATGAATCGCCATGGTTATAATGGCTTATGTCGTTATAATAAATCAGGTGGTTATAATGTTCCCTTTGGCAAATATAAACGGCCTTATTTCCCTGAAGTTGAACTTAATTATTTTGCCGAAAAATCTCAAAAGGCTGAGTTTGTTTGCGAAGGTTATAGGGAAACTATTACTAGAGCGAAGCAAGGGCAAGTTATTTATTGTGATCCACCTTATGTACCCTTAAGTAAAACGGCCAGTTTTACCAGTTATGCAGGTAATGGTTTTGGATTAGATGAACAGGCTGATTTAGCTAATGCTGCAGAAGAGGTGAGTATAAATGGAAATGTCTCTGTATTGATTTCTAATCACGATACTATTTGGACTCGAAAAATATATCAGCATAGCAGTAAAATAATCAAGTTACAGGTGGCGCGAACCATTAGTCAAACGGCAAATAAGCGTAAAAAAGTTGCTGAATTATTAGCATTATATAAATAATCTGAGTTCAAGCTAAATAGTATTAGCTGTTAGGTAATACCAGCGAGACAACAGTAATTAAGATTGCAATAAAAATAGCGACTACAGCTATGCCAACAATAATAAAATGACTTAGCTTTCCTTGAGAAAAATCGACTTGTCGATTTTTCTCGCTTTGTACACCGAAGAAGGCAGCCAAGACACTTTTAATCGTTTGTTTAAAATTACTCACTTTACTACTCGTTTAAAGTCCAGACTAATAAAATCTTGATGCATTAACTCAACTAAGTTTAGAAAATGTAAATGAATGGATTTGTTATCACTAACAACCCACGACCACCAACTTTGACCAGACATATAAGTGGTATAACAAGGGTGATTGTTATGATTTATTGGTAGGTTTGATTTCTTTGCCATGCATGACTTTAACAAATCAGTATGACTATTACTCGTTGTATTATTAAAGTTAATTGTGACAACCAAGGTTATCGTTAATACAGCGGTAAAAGAGGTAAGTTTTGCCATTATCCTTTTTGGCATGTAAAGTCCTATTCATCTATAAAAAGTTATAAAAAAAACGCTAATTGGATGTATTGTAGCCAATTAACGTTTTTTTGTCAGTTACTTTTTAATGAAGTATTTTTACTTATAAATCGATGTCAACAGAGTAAGCAACGTAAAATTTCATATCATCACTACTACCGCCATCATCAAAATCAGTTTTTGAAACACCCAAAGTGAAATTATTTTTGCTTATTGAAACACCAAAGTCAGTTGAGTCAGATGAGAAATCACCACTGTAATTACCAAGATGAAAATTAACTTCAGTTTCATTGCCTACAGCTAAAGCATAATCACCACTAACGTAGACAGAATCACCAGCGTCAGTACCATCCAAAGAAGCCGATGCTAATACCGCAACGCCTACCGTTAAGTTAGTAAAAGTAAAGCTACCGTAAATTTCAGAAAAATCTGCATCATCAGCATCTGGATAAGCATAATAAATAAATCCAACATCATATGACATGCTTTCATTAATATCTGCACCAAAACCAGCGTATAGGTCTAATTCAGTACCACCCCATGCATTTGATACCCAAGTACCAGCATAAATGCCTGAGTCGTTAGCATAATCAATACCACCAGAAACCGCAGCATCACCGCCTGTTTGCTCAAGGCCACGCCATAAGTAGTTGTTAGTAACAGCAACATTTGCTGATAAGCCTTCAACAGCAAATGCAGAAGGTGCAGCGATAGAACCTGCTATTAAAGCAGAGATTAATGCGATACTTAATAATGATTTTTTCATATTATTCCCATTGTGTGAAAGTTATTATTTTAATGATAAGTTTTAAGCTAATCGAATGACCGAAAAGTTAATACCTGTATTTATATGTAACACAGTTTTATTTTATTTGGTATGTAAAATAGCCTGTTATATCATTTTTTGGTCAATATATTTGTTAGTGACCTTTGTTGTGTTATGTAAATGCATTACTGCGTTTGTTCTCGCTATTCGTCTTTCAGCATCTCGGCTATTCGCATTTAGCTAATGCTTGGGTATAATGGCCGCAATATTTATTTACTGAGTTATCGCATGTCTTCCTATTTAATTGCTCCTTCTATTTTATCTGCTGATTTTGCTCGATTAGGGGATGACGTTACTAAAGTGTTAGCCGCTGGTGCAGATGTTGTACATTTTGATGTCATGGATAATCATTTTGTGCCTAATTTAACTTTTGGTCCGATGATTTGTCAGTCATTACGTGAATACGGTATTACCGCACCTATTGATGTGCATTTAATGGTAAAAAATGTAGATAGTTTAATTCCTGCTTTTGCGAAAGCTGGCGCTGATATTATTACTTTTCATCCTGAAGCGAGTGATCATATTGATCGTAGTTTACAGCTGATAAAAGATAATGGCTGTCAGGCTGGTTTAGTATTAAACCCAGCTACGCCATTGCATTGTTTAGACTTTGTTATGGATAAACTCGATGTTATCTTATTAATGTCAGTCAACCCTGGCTTTGGTGGACAATCCTTTATTCCTGGCACATTAGACAAGCTGCGCTTAGTAAAAGAAAAAATTAAAGCAAGTGGTCGAGACATTCGACTACAAGTTGATGGTGGTGTGAAAGTTAACAATATTGCTGAAATAGCCGAGGCTGGCGCAGATATGTTTGTTGCGGGCTCTGCCATATTCTCTCAAGGTAACTACAAGGTTGCAATTGATGATATGCGTTCAGAACTCGCGAAAGTCCCTGTGAAAATATAACTTATTATAGAAAACCTATCATAGAAAATAATTTAAGGTAAAGAATAAAACATGAGCAAACCTATTGTATTAAGTGGCTGTCAGCCATCAGGCGAATTAACTATTGGTAATTATTTAGGCGCATTAAAACAATGGGTTAATATGCAGCCAACGCACGAATGTTATTATATGTTGGTTGATCAACATGCGATTACCGTTCGGCCGAAAGCGGAAGATTTGCGTAAAGCAACACTTGATGGTTTAGCATTGTACCTAGCTTGTGGTGTTGACCCAGAGCAAAGTACTATTTTTATTCAATCTCATGTGCCAGAGCATGCACAACTTAGTTGGGTTTTAAGTTGTTATACGCAAATGGGTGAATTAAACCGTATGACACAATACAAAGATAAGTCACAAAAGTCTGAAGCAAATATGAACTCAGGTTTATTTACTTATCCAGTGTTGATGGCAGCAGATATTTTACTTTATCGTGCAGATCGCGTACCTGTAGGAGACGATCAGAAGCAGCATTTAGAGTTGGCTCGTGATATTGCTACCCGTTTTAATAATCTTCATGGTGATATTTTTACTGTGCCAGAGCCGTTTATTCCCCAGCATGGTGCACGGGTAATGAGTTTGCTTGAGCCAAGCAAAAAAATGTCTAAATCTGATACCAATCCAGGTAATTTTATTGGTTTGTTAGAAGACCCTAAAAAAATAGCCAAAAAAATTAAACGTGCAGTAACTGACTCAGATGAGCAAGCACGTATTTATTTTGATTTAGAAGAAAAACCCGGTGTTTCTAACTTATTATCATTACTGTCATGTGCTACAGGTAAAACTGTTGCTGATTTAGTACCTGAATATGAAGATAAAATGTATGGTCACTTAAAAGGTGATGTCGCTGATGCTGTTGTCGCTTTATTAGAGCCGATTCAAGCTAAGTATCAAGAATACCGTAGTGACAACGCTTTTCTTGAGCAAGTTATGCGAGATGGTGCAGATAAAGCATCACAAAGAGCAAGCACTATAATTACCTCTGTGTATGATGCAGTCGGTTTTATTGCTCGCCCGTAAAGCTTAGCTATAAATTTATCCATAACTAAAAATGGCGACGAACAGTTATTATACTGTTCGTCGTTTGTTACCACTTACTCTTTATCACTTATTGCCTTTTTATTTACTTTCTCAAACAATAAATTACTGTCATCAATGAACTCTCCAACACTGCTGCTTGGCGTGAGTAAAAAAACGGGTGCCATCAACGTGGCATTATAGGATGGTCGTGGATTAAACTCGGGTTTATGACTGTATTGCACTAAGTAACTACCCGCAAATAATAATATGGTGATACTTATTGATACTATTACACGGCGTTTGGCTGTCATATGAAAACCGATATAACAATTTAACCAAAACAAGCAAAAAGCTAAAGCAAGCGGCAGTAAGCTGGCAACTAAAAGTACAACAGAATTACTTGAGCTATTAAAAGCAACGACCGTATCGATAAAGTCACTTAGCCACAGCAGATTGAAAAAGGCAAAACTAAAACCTAACTGTGTCATTATTCGGGCATCATGTTTAGTTAGGTGTGATACTAAAGCGACCCCCACAGGCCATAAAGCGAAGACTAACGCCATACCAATAGCATTGACAAAAAATTGGCTGTAATTGCTTTCGACAGGACTACTTAAATAACTAATACTACCGGCAATGCCAACAAATAACGTGATATTGATAAATAGTGCAACAGGATGTCGCATTAGGTTGATAAAGCTTTCGAAGGCACTAAAGTGAATGGTAGGAGTAACTGGGTGGTCAATAAATAATATTCGTAACTGACTTTTACCAACACTAATAATATCGCCATCGTTAATTATATGCTGATCTGCATTTTGCTGTTTACTGTTGGAATTTTCTAAAAAACTACCATTGATACTGCTTTGATCGTTAATTTTCCATGCGCCTTGCACAAAGTCTATATGGATATGGTTTGGGCAAATATGGGGATCAGATAAAATAACATCGTTATCATAACCTCTGCCAATGGTTACACTCTCCTGGGTGAGCTTATAGCGGTGGAGCATTTTGTGACTACGGCTTATTTCTTCAATAATAATAGTTGGAGCTGTTATTAAATTATCTATCGTCATGACTTCTATTTCTTTATTGAATGTATTTATCGCTTCAATTTCCATGTTTTTTATTTCCATGATACAGCCTCAATAAACTTACGTGTGAAAGCCATGGCATTTTTTTGGCTAACCCCTGCAATAGTAAAATGACTTACTAAGGCCTGCTGATTTTTATCAACAGAAGCGCCAAGGTAAAGTACATCAAACAAGCCTGAAAAGTCTTTATAAGCGCGAGTACAGAAAACAGCTTTGTTGTTAATGTTAGCATTGTCAGGTTTAACTATGTCGTGATGACACTGGTATTCGCTCACATCATCTTTTCCTGCTCTATTTCCTGCACCAGCATGGGCTATTTGTTGCTGATATAAATAGTAAAATTTATTATCACTTAACTCTTTGGCTTGCATGTATCTAAACTCTATTTCAATGCTACCCGTAAAAAAGTGCGAAGAGAGGTAGGTATTTTCATCTAAAGAGCAGTTAGCGACAGCAGCGAGTATAAGGGCGTCGGTTTTATCAGCATTTGATTCGCCCCAGCAGCGGATAAAGGGCACGTCAATAATAGGAATCATACCTTTATTGCCAAGCGGTTTACTTTGCCATGGACTATTGAGTAACGTGGTCATCAGTTTATCTTGGCTTGCTTTTAGCTGTTCAGCCATTTGTATTTTAATGTCAGTAGGTGGTGCTTGTTTATATGCTTCAAATAATTTAACTAACTTATCATGTGGCACTAAAAAGCCAATTTGGTTGCCTGAAGTGGCAACATTAATACCAACAACCTCAGACTGCTTGTTCACTACAGGGCCACCGCTCATACCTGAGTTAATTGAACCAGTGAAATGTATACGTTCACTAAATGACTCTTTTTTGAGGCCATTATAGGTTCCCGGTACAACAATCATACCTAAGTCATGGGGGTTACCGAGAGAAAATAATTTTTCGCCTTTATGCGGAGCACTGTTCGATAAAGCAAAAAAATCTATTTCAGCATTTACTTCACGCTGCACTAAAGCAAGATCGTTAATAACATCAACACTTTTCAACGTTAGGCTGCCTTGCTGTCCTAAATGATCAAAATATTCAATGCGGTATTTATTAGGGTGACGAGCATAACTTGAAATCACATGATAATTAGTTGCAATAATGCCATCGCTGCTTATTTGAAAACCAGAGCCTATTGATGATTTTTCACCACTGGCTTTATCAATGAGCTTTATTTGAAATAATGAAGGCGTTAATTCTGCAAAAATGGTCTCTGCTTGTTCGGTGGCATTACTAGCAAAGCTATTGAATAATATGACTAACGTAAATACCTGTGTGAAATTAAATGTAAAAAAAGCGTTCATTCATCTTCCTAGTGAATATTGATTTTTCTATTGTGACATTGTTTGAGTATTTGTCACTATCTTGTTGTTAGATCATTGTTTCTAACGATAAAGCTAAGTATTATTTTATTTCAAGATTTTTCATTGGTAAACAATATACACCGAGGTTGTTATGAAAAAAATTCTCCCGTTAGTCAGTTTGTTAATAATAATTAGCTTTAGTTTTTCGATTAAAGCTGAAAATATGCCAGAAAATAAAGCAACAAGCCTTTGTCTTGAGGGAGATGAACGCTGTACTTTTGTTTTACTTAGTGAAAAACGTGAAAAACGTGAAAAGAGTAAAAAGATCACTGCTATTAATGAAAAACGAGCCAATACTGCCTTATCGCCATTTTCTACTTTTAAAGTCGCCAATAGCCTAATTGCTTTAGATACAGGTATCATTAAAAGTGCAGAGCAAACGTTAACGTTTAATAAAGAAAATTATCCGGAGCAAGCGTGGTGGCCATCGGTATGGAAACTACCTAGTTATAGTTTATCTAGCGCTTTTAAATATTCAATGGTCGCTATATATCGTCAAATGGCGACGGATATTGGCGAAGAAACAATGCAAAACTATGTAACACAGTTTGATTACGGTAATAAAAATATCTCGTCAGGGTTGGATGACTTTTGGCTCAATGGCAGCATAAAAATATCTGCTGTTGAGCAAGTTAATTTTTTACAAAAGCTTTATCACAATAAATTGAAAGTCAAAGCGCAAAGCATAAAAACATTAAAAGAAGTCATGTTAGTCGAATCAACAAGTGATTATAAAATTTATGCAAAAACGGGTGCCGGTTGGATCAACAATGATAGTAAAGATACCAATACCAGAAAAACGATGCTTGGTTGGTATATTGGTTTTGTTGAAAATGCTCAAGGTGTACATTATTTCTCCTTTAATATTACTCGCGATAGTTATGCAGAAATGAAAAAGCAACGAGTAAAAATGGCGATAAAGCACTTAAGAGAGGCGGGTATACTTTAGCTTATTTGCGTTTGTGTAGAAGCTACTTATTCATTTTATAAGGTGTTTATAACGACTTACGGTTGTAAATTAACGATATCATTTACAGTATAATTGAAGCCTTTACTTTCGGAACTGTTGATCTTTCGAGATTGTTTTTGCAGCGATTTGTTGGGTATTTATACAAGACAGAGCTTTTGTAATGTAGTTATTCTACCTAAAAAGGCGATAACGACGTAAAAATGACCAACAAACGCTGCCCAGAGGGTTCGGCTAAAAGTGTTTTACTCTTTGTTGAGTAGTGTTTGCTTAGAATGACTAGGCTACACACTACTCGCTGCGATTAAAACGCTTTTATCTCGAACAAAATTTAACCGCGAAAGGTCAACAGACCCTAATAGTAATGGCTTTTTTGTCTTCGAGATTACCTTAGTAGATGTCTAGATTAAATCTTTGATTCTTAAAATGATATTTGCAATTAACTTTCAGGACGTATTTACCTTATTGCGACAATATGTCACACAGGTAACCACAGCTAAACGGTTATAATAAGGTCAGTTTTTTAACACAAAATAATAATATTCTTATGAAGCTTAAAAATTTTATCCTCGCGATTATCGTACTTATTACTGCTAATCCTGGTTATGCCTCATCAGTGGAAACGCTGTCTGATAGCTCGGTAAAAACTAATATCGAACGTATGACAATAACGGCAACACGCAAAGAAACACTCGATACTGATTTGGCTATGTCAGTGCACGGTATCGGCAAAGAAGAGTTACAAATGGATAATGGTCAGCATGTTGCTGAATCACTTAATAGTATTTCAGGGGTATTAATCGACCAATTATCAGGTGGGCAAGGGCATAAGACTTCCATCAGAATGCCAATGAATACCAGTGGTTATTATTTGTTTTTGCAAGACAATGTTCCTTTACAGTCGGCTGCTTTTTTTAATCATAATGCACTTTGGTGGTCTAGCTTTAACTCCAATGTTGGCAGAATGGAAGTTTTAAAAGGCGCAGGTACTGCTCTTTATGGCTCAGGTGCTGTCGCGGCAACGATTAACATTATTTCTGAGCCTGTAGCTGAGCAAACAGAAACAGCACTGGATGTCATGTTAGGTGCAGACAACTATGGTAAAGTGCAAATTAGCCACAGTAGTAAAATCTCAGAGAAACAGGGCCTTAGATCTTCTATTTCGTATGTAACGAATGATGGTTGGCGAGATCATACTGGTTCACAACGCGCTGAAATTAACTTGCGTCATGAATATGAAATATCGGCTAAAGAACGTTTAGTTACGTCTTTTGTTGCCTCAGACCTTGAACAAGAAATGGCGGCAAGTTTAAATGACGAACAATTGGAAAATGACCGTACCAATTCAGGTTTGTCTGATAAGGTATTAGCCATCGACCCTTTGCGCAAAACGCAGTATATGCGCCTGTCAACGCAGTGGGACCAAATGAATGCCGAGAGCTATTATTCACTGATCCCTTATTTACGCCATCGTACGAATGATTATACCGCGACGTGGAATGCGAATATGCCCAAAGTGCAATCTGAAGTGAATACTTTGGGCTTGCTGGCGCTGGCGAATTTTACGCATAGTGCTGACAACGAAACAACGATTGGTTTTGATTTTGAGTATACCGAAGGTGATCAACTCTCTTATCAACCTATTGACTGTGATACTGAACGTTGCGCACCAGAGCCTTATATAGCAGGTGAAAAATTTTATGATGATACAACAACCTACACCAGTATCTCACCTTACCTACAACATAAAAGGCGCCTGAGTGATAATGTCGATTTAACGCTAGGTGTTCGGTATGACTATGCACAATACGATTTTGATAACCACTTAGGCGTTTATGGTGATATTGGTCATAATTTAATAAGCTTAACAAATAGAAGTAATAATTTTAACCATTTAAGTCCAAAAGCAAGTTTGAATTACCACCTATCGGAAAACACCAGTTTGTATTTAAGATATGCCAATAGTTTTAGGTTACCTACCGCAGGCAGTCTTTATCACTTAACCACTAAAGATAGTGGTGAGGCTAAACCTGTCGATCCTGAAAAATCTGATACTTATGAGATAGGTTATAAAGGAAACTTTGAAAACATAACCTTTGATGCTGCTATTTATTATATGGATGTTGATGACGGCATAGTGCATGCGTATAACGAAGATTCTGGCTATCGCTATTTAACCAATGCTTCTAGGGTACTTCATAAGGGCATAGAACTTTCTACGTTATGGGTTATTACGGAAGAAGTTAATTTGAGTATTGCCTACAGTAAAAGCAAGCATGAATTTGATGAACATGAAAAATATTCAGGTAATGAAATGCGCATGGCACCGGATTATATAACCAATGTTCGTTTACGTTATTTACCTAATTACCTTGAGGGTTTTTCTAGCCAATTAGAGTTGCAATCAATCGGCGAGTATTGGATGGATGATGATAACAGTACCGACCTAGACACTGGTTTAGCAAGAACCTATGATGGTTACAGTATCGTCAATTTAAAAGCGCGTTATCAACTTAGCAAGCAAGTATCTTTTCATGCACGTATCCTTAACTTAACCGATAAGGTGTATGCGCAAGAAGGTGAATATCGTTATAAAAATAATGCATGGTCACCAGGTGCACCAAGAACAGCATACATAGGCATGAACTATCAGTGGTAATCTACAAACATTGCACAGAACACCCGTTTTCTATGTAATGGCGTTTAGTAAATGTGAGTAAAATTAAGTAAGGTACTTTTAACAAATGACGTTAGCTAAAAAAATTTATCAATTGAGTTTTGTTGTTATAGGGCTAGGACTTATTACCATCCCCAATGCCCTTGCAGAACATGGTCAGCACCAATCGTCGTCAAAATCGATAACAAAAAACAGTAATGTAAATTGTCAAGTAATTGATATTCGTTGTGCTAAAACCGTTACCTCTGCATTTGCTCCTAATGGTGATTTATGGCGTTTGTGGAGTCAAAACCAAGCACTGTATTATCAAATGTCAGTTGATAATGGTGTGGCGTTTTCAGTAACTAAACGTGTACCTATCGCGAATGAAAAAATTTCGGCGCGTAATGAAAACCGTCCTAAAATTTCCTTTGATAAAAATCATGGTGTGTATTTATCGTGGGCAATGCCGCGTGAGAAAAAATATACCGCGGATATTCGCTTTAGTTACTCGAACGATTACGGTAAGTCTTTTTCTACACCAATCACAGTGAATGATGATAATTTACTTACGGGCCATAGTTTTAATGAAATGACAGTGAACGAACAAGGAGATGTTAGCATTGTCTGGTTAGATGGTCGGTTAAAACAAGGTAAAAGCGCTAGCCAGGGCTCGGCTATTTTTATGGCGGCTGCCAATATGAAAAATTCCCAAGCAGGTTTTGTTAACCAAGAAGTTGCTAATGGCACGTGTGTTTGCTGTCGTTTAGCGATTGATTACAACAGTAAAGGTAATTTAGCTATTTTATGGCGACATATCTACGGTGACAATATTCGTGAATTTGCCTTAACAACATTAAACGAACAAAAATCACCTTATCAAGTAAGTTATGATCATTGGAAAATTAATGGCTGTCCACACCAAGGCGGTGCTTTATCCATTGATGACAATAACCGCTATCACTTAGTGTGGTTTAATCAAGGAGATAAAGGTAAAGGTATTTTTTATGCGAACTCCGATAATGCCGGTGAAACCTTAACAACGCCATTAGCCATTGGTGAATATTCAGCACAAGCGGCTCATCCACATATGAGTGAGCAAAATGGAATTGTTGATATTGTTTGGTTGCAATTCACGGGTAAAGAACATCAACTATTGCATCAACGTTCAGATAGTAGTGGCAAAAGTTTTGCTGATGCTAAAGTCATTGCCACGGCGCAGCATGGTGCTGATAGACCTTTTATACTACATAAACAGGGTAAAAGTTACGTATCATGGCAACGATTTCAACAAAAATATTGGTTAAGTTTATTATGAATAAAATCATGAAGAGGTACTTTCACTTTATCGTGGTGTTATTTTTCCCTTTGGTAACTCATGGGGAAATAAGTAACGCGGAGCAGACAAATTTACAGGTCTCACCTTTTACTCAAACCGTATTTGAAAAATTAAAAGGGCAATATCAAGGGAAGAAATGGTTAACGCTATTATGGTCGGTTGATTGTCCTCCTTGCATGAAAGAGCTGGCGTTAGTACAAAAATTACAGCAACAAAAGCCGGGGCTTGCTATTGTTATTGTTAATGTCGATACGCATGAAAACAGTGAACAACAGCGTGATGAAATATTGCTACATTTTGATTTAACTCAACATAAACACCTATACTTTCGTGATGGTTTAGAAGATCAAAGCCGTTATTATATTGATCCTCAATGGTTTGGTGAGTTGCCGAGAAGTTATTTTATTGATGAAGCCGGTTTTTTTCATGGCAAAAGCGGCTTAGTCTCGAAAACACTATTAGAGCAGTGGTTACTTACGGCTAATCACTGACCTTTCATTTTACCGTTATTTGAGTAAGAGATTAGGGTAAAAAATTAGAGTGAAATTATTATGTCATACAGCTTAACTGAACAAAAAGTTGAAAAATATTTATTAAAGAAACCTGAAGCGATACTAAATTTTCCATTTGGTGACGAGGTGAAAGTATTTAAAGTTAAAAACAAAATGTTTGCTACTTTGGCACTTGGTAAAATGGGTAAAGGCGATGGTGAAAAACAAGATTGGTGGCTGAACTTAAAATGTGATGCAGATGAAGCTATTATGTTACGTGATATTTTCACGGCAGTTATTCCAGGTTATCACATGAATAAGCGCCTTTGGAATACAATCATTCTTGATGGCTCAATTCCACAAGGAGAAATAGAGCGCATGATGGATAACTCGTTTATGCTGGTGGTTAGTAAAATGACCAAAAAAGATCAGCAGTCGCTTTCTATTCATATGTAACTAGTAAATTTAGTTACAGATGTTTGCGGTTGACTGCATGCTTTTCTGGCACCATGTTTTTATGTAACACAGCAAATACGATTAAAAAATTATTATCTAACGTATAATAAATAATATGGCTAGCATAGGGGAAACTGAAAGTTGTTAGTGAAATATCGGTTCTTTGAATTCCTATAGATGGACTATCAGATAATAACTGCAATGTTTTGTTTAGCTCTTGTAGGTACTTTGTTGACTGTTCTTTTCCCCATGTTTTTAAAGTATATTTTCTGATGTTTAGTAAATCGGTACGAGCATCTTGTGTAAACTTAAATGAAAGCATTTAATCTAATTTTCCAGCGATTAAATTAGACATAAATTGTTCACCTTCAACTAAATCTCCATTTTCTATATCAAGTTTAGCTCTGGCGGCTCGTTCTTGTAACAAAGTGAATTTTACTTCTTCCATTTGTTGATATTCATCCATTGAAATCACAACAGCAATTGGTTTACCGTTTTTATTTATCTGAACAGGTTCGCGTTGAGCCTTTAATAGCATATCGCCAAATTGTGTTTTAGCATCGTTTGCAGTGAGTGCTTGCATTGTATATTACTCATAATGATTAATAACAACAGTATAGTCGAATCGTTCGAAATAATCTATTTGAACTAAATCAGTAGTGCTAACTATCACATGATTAAGCGTCTTTGAAATACAATTATTTTAGATGGTTCTATCCCACAAGGTGAAATAGAGAGCATGATGGATAACTTGTTTGTGTTGGAGAGTAAAATGACTAAGAAATATCAGCGGTCAATTTCAATCGATTTATAGCTATGAACTTAACATATCAGAAACTCCCCTATTGAGGATAATAAGGGAGTTTTTTATGGACACTTCTGTCTCTCATTAAGGTGCATACTGAGTCAAAAGTCCGTTTGTTTATAGAGATTCCGCTTAGCTTTAAATATGTTTGTTACGTACCACATTGGCTATACCAATTAACGCCAAACTGATCAATAAAATTGACGAAGGTTCGGGGATTTTTGAAATTGTCATCATGGTTTTAAAGCTATTAACTTGACTTTCAATTGTAGTTAAACCAATACAGCCATTGCCTGCACCAAGTACTCTTGCACAAATAGCATCATCCAGTACAGCCAAGCCACTACCAAAGGTTGCGGGAAGAATTTTTAATTCTGTATTGTAAGTATGTTCAGCAATAGTGAATTGTTGATTTAAGGTGCCTGTTCCCGCGTCAAAAACAATACCTGGTGGCATGGTAATGACAAAAATATCGTTAGAGCAGGGTATAATGATATAAGTACAATTGTTATTGTTCGGCGTTTCTGTAAACGAAACATTAAAGGCTAAAGCAGGAGGTAAAATTGCTAATGGTAATAAAGCACCGCCAGCACCAGGAGTCAGTTGCAATACCGTACTTAAAATAGCAGTCGATAGAACACTAGAGGCCCCAGGAATTACAATGTTATTATGAGTAAGCAAAGACGTTTGTACCGGAGTATTACTTGTTAAGCCATTTCCAGCCACTCTGCCGAGAGTGCCAGAAGACACATCTAATGAACTTTGTATTACTTGATCGCCCCATGCTAATGTTGTCGGTGCGCCAAAAATTAGATTTGTATTTGTTTCGGTAGGAGTGCCAGTGCCCGCAGTATAAGTTGTACTGGTAAAAGCAGTATCAACAATAAAATCCCAATCAGTTATGACGGGCGTGGCGTTGCTCATGAAAGCAACACATAGGGTCGAGAAAATTAATCCCGTAAATATATTCTTCAGTGTATTCATCTTTTTACTCCTTTTCAGTATAAATAACGTACACCTTAAGTAAGTAATAAGTGGCTAAATCAACTTAGGCCATTAAGTAAGTCACGAACTAGTTCATCCTTTTCTTAGCTACATAGAGTTAATTTCGTAGCATAACAAATAGGAAGCATAGTCTGCGCCAAAGAAATCAATTGGTTGTTTTTTAAACGCTTCTTGAAGTGCAGGAATAGAGTTATAACTCTAAGTGTAAATAAACCTGACAGTAAATCCTTAGAGCAGACTTACTGATAGAGGATGTTAACTGCCGCTAATAATACGTCGAGTATTTACTGGGCTCTCAGTTAATGAGGCATTTTTAGGTAATTCATCATCGCCGTCTAATAAATAAATCACCTGCAAACCTTGTTCTGCAAGCTCTAGCGCGTGTTGGTAATTTATTAGAATAGTTGAGCTAATGCTTTGATGATACTTTTCAGCATCACGGCGGACATATTCAATTAGCTCAATATTGACATTATCATCATAAAAAACGGCATCAGCAAACTGTAAAGTACGGTGAGCACTCAGCGTAAGGTTATCTGGATTGCCCTCTTTAGTATGAATAAAAGTGATCTCGCCTATTGGCGGGGTTACTTCTTTTTTTAAGCTATTGAATAATTGTTGTTCTGCATAATGCTTATCGCCGTCAAGTAATGCTTGACCTATACTACCGCGTAGCGTGTGTTCCCAAAAAGTACGGCGGTTACGTAAGCCTTTGATCCGTGCTTTTACGTGATCACGAAATTTTAGTGAAAAATCAGCCAAACGGCCATAACCTTGCGGTAAAATTTTCTCAATTTGCTCGCGTAACATGCGAATAAGAATAGGAGCGCTGCCAGAGCTAGAAAGTGCAATGATCATCGGGCTTCTATCAATAATCGCGGGCGTGATATAAGTGCAAAGTTCAGGTTGGTCAACCACATTAGCAAGAATATTACTCGCCACGGCTTCGTGATAAATACTCTCGTTAACCGCTTTATTATCAGTAGCCGCAATTACTAAAGTGATCGCGTTAAGTAAACCTTCTTGGTAATTATGTTTTAACCACGTAAGTTGATGAAGGTTAATTAAGCGTTCAACCGATGCATTAACATTGATTGCCATCACAGTAATATTAGTGGTAGTTTTTAGCAATAATTCGATTTTACGGGCAGCCACATCACCACCGCCAACGACCATTGCATTAATTTTACTACCATCAAGAAATACGGGGAAATACTTCATCTATAAGTCAACTATTCAGTTATTCATACGCATTTATCCACATTACCATAGCATTACAAATAAAACCGTTAAACCACCGCTGTAATGACAAAAAACTTAAGGCAGTTGTAAAGGTGTTTCACTTACTGCTAAGCCATTAGCATCACCATAAACAGTATGGCCAGGGATAAAAGTAATGTCAGCGAAGTTGAGTTCAATATTGATATCACCTTGACCCAACTTTTCCGTTTTAATTGGGTTGCAGCCTAATGCTTTTACTGCAATATCTAAAGTGGCAATAGTGCCCACATCACGAATACAGCCATTAATCACTACGGCTTGCCAACCATTACTTACCGCATTTTCAGCGATCATGTCACCTAATAAGGCTCGAGTTGTACTGGCTTTACCATCAACTACCAATACTTTACCTGTACCATTAGTGGCTAATAGCTCTTTTACTTTTGAGTTATCGTTAAAACAAGCAACAGTAACGATCTCTCCAGAAAAAATTATGTTTTTACCATAATTATGAAAAGGTGTTGTGGCTAAAGTTAATTGTTCTGGGTATTGATCAAATAAATCGGGTAATAGATCTAACATGGTTATTTCTCTTTTTGTGTTTATTTTTCCCTACTGTAGCAGTAATGAATGATAAACTGGCATCAAACTTATTTATTACTGCTATTTAGCGGTACTATTCAAAGATAAAAATCACCCCATTTTAT
>JAWSUX010000062.1:0-8973 GCA_033852215.1 Colwellia sp.
GTTGCTTGTATTAATAGCCCGGATGAGAGTTTAACTAGTGAGCGTTTCTGGCACTGGCGTTTAAAAATGTTACTTAACGCGGGATACTTTAGTACCAAACAAATGATGCAAAAAGAACAAACTGTGTTAGCAGTAGTGCCACTAAATAAGTTTCATTTTCTCTCATTTATAGCAATACACCCTTTACATCAGCAGCATGGTTTTGGTCATTACTTAATGGCGGCGGTAAACACTGTATTAGATGAACATGCAGATAGTGAAGGTGTTGCTGTTTATGCTACCACAGGAAAATTTAAAGACTTTTTTGAGGATGTTGACTATAAAAAAGTAAAAGAGGTTGCGGTTGGCAATGTTAGCGGCTCAGTTATGGTGCATTATCGTGATGCTAATTCATCTAACGTGACATAAGTTAACTATATAGGTGAGTAAAAAGAGCATAAAATCCAGTCGATTAGCTATTATTAGCTTCAAATTAATCCTTATTTAATTTTTTTAAAAAATAGCACTGACAAAGTGCTATTTTTTTTGTAAGACATATCTTACAAGCTTGTGAGATATATGGGCACTTACTGCTAAAAAAACGAATGCAAACTCAAGTAACCACTTGATAAATAAGTGTTTTGTTTTTATGTGTTATATTCTGTTGATATTACAGCTGATTTTTTGATGTAATTACCCTTCAATATCTAATTTTAAGAGGTAATATTAATCATGTCAGGAAGACAAAGAGCAGGAAGCTTTTAGCTATTAAGGATAATGTTAAGGAAAAGTATAGGAATACTTTACTTAAGGATAAGTTAGGGATAGTAAAGGATTAATTAGGGATGAAAATTGCTTAGGATAGCGATGAACAAGGATGTAATGGATGGTAGATATGGAAAACCTAAAGTAGGATGCTTTACTTTCAAATAAATTTTTATAT
Organism: Colwellia sp.; assembly: GCA_033852215.1. Classification (GTDB taxonomy): domain Bacteria; phylum Pseudomonadota; class Gammaproteobacteria; order Enterobacterales; family Alteromonadaceae; genus Colwellia. The sequence goes on from JAWSUX010000062.1 coordinate 923, forward strand.
TACTTTATTTGAAAAATGGTTTAACAAGGAGGCTTTATGGATGAAGTCAGCGGTAGGACACTGCTAAGGATGATATGAACAAGGATGTGACTTGGTTAGGATTACCAAGGTTAGGAAGACAGTAGTTATGGATAACTAACATGGATATACAAGGATTGTTCAAGGAAGATTTTACTCAAGGATATTGTCAGGAAGACTATTTCAAGGATTGAGATGAAGGAGCAATTTAAAAGGATTTTAGGAGGTAATTGGAGGAAATACTACGGATGGTTATTCAAGGAAGAAATGAGAACACTAAATAAGTGCAGGATGCGTCTTATTATATAAGCTAGTAAAAAAAGGTGCGACTCATTGAGTCGCATTTTTTATGCCTATCACTTAACCTTTTAGTGATCAAACTAACAGGTTGCCGCTTTCATCTCACTAACAAAAATAGACAGTTCATTAAGCATTGCATTATTGTCAGCTAAATTATTTTCAATAATTTTAACAACAGCAGAGCCACTAATTGCTCCCGAAGCACCTGCGGCTAACGCCTCTTTGACTTGTGTTGGCGTGGAAATACCAAAACCTAATACAGGTGGGGCAGCACGATACTCGGTCAAATTATTAATTAACTTGCTGGCCGATAGATTTGTACTTTTATGTTGCTTTGTTTTTAAAGAGTCTACACCGGTAACGCCCGCACGACTCAGCACATAAGTATAACCCCGAGAAAATGAGGCTATTTCACGTAACGTGTCATCACTGGCATTTGGCGGAGCAATAAAGATAGGATTTACATCATGTTTAAGTGCAGCTTCTCTAAAAGGTAAACTTTCACGTAAAGGTAAATCTGCAATTAATACAGAATCCACACCCGCTGCGTTCATATCACGATAAAAAGTATCAATGCCACGAGCAAAGACTAAGTTGCCATAAAGTAATAAACCAATAGGAATTTGCGGTGCGTATTCTCGTATTTCTTTTAATATATCAATACAAATATCAGTATTAATGCCAGACTTTAATGCACGTAAAGCTGCCATTTGAATAGTAACACCATCGGCACTTGGATCCGAAAAAGGAATACCCAATTCGAGAGCGTCAGCACCAGCATCAATTAGACTTTTAATTACTTTTAATGATTGCTCGGCATTAGGGTCACCAATAACAACGAAAGGAATAAAAGCACCTTGTTTTTTTTCTTTCAATTTAGCAAAAGTATCTTGGTAGCGCGCATTTTTATTGGTATTGCCTCTATCAGCATTAACGTGTGTCATTACGCTTCTCCTCTATGCTTTACTTGTGTGGTTTTGGCTGCTTCATCGGGTGATAAAATAGCGTGGACATGGGCTAAATCTTTATCGCCACGGCCAGATAAATTCACTAAATAAATCGTTTCTGTTGTTGCGTTTTCTGCCATTTTTAATGCTTGGGCAAGTGCATGTGCGGACTCAAGTGCAGGGATAATACCTTCACTTTTAGCCAACGCTTGAAAAGCATCTAATGCTTCATCATCATTAATAGCGACATATTGTGCTCGGCCTGTTTCTTTTAAAAATGCATGTTGTGGACCTACAGCAGGGTAGTCAAGACCTGCTGAAACAGAGTAAGACTCTTCAATTTGTCCATATTTATCTTGCATGATATATGTGTAATTTCCGTGTAACATGCCTTTACTTCCTGCTACTAGGGTTGCGCCATGTTGCTTGGTATCAATACCTTTACCACCCGCTTCAACACCTATTAACTTTACACCTTCCTCTTCAATAAAGTCGTGGAACATGCCAATAGCATTAGAGCCACCGCCAACTGCAGCAATTACATAGTCTGGTAAGCGACCTTCCTCTTCAAAAAACTGTATCTTCGCTTCTTCCCCTATCATTTTTTGAAATTCACGCACAATAGTAGGAAAAGGATGTGGCCCTGCTGCTGTACCTAATAAATAATGGGCATTTTCATAATTGGCTGACCAGTCACGTAATGCTTCATTGACAGCATCTTTTAAGGTGCCAGACCCAGCTGTTACTGGAATCACTTCTGCGCCCATTAATTTCATGCGAAATACATTAGGTTGCTGGCGCTGACAATCAACGGCGCCCATGTATATTTTACATTTTAAGCCTAACAACGAACAAGCAATTGCCGTCGCTACGCCATGTTGACCAGCACCTGTTTCTGCAATTATTTCTGTTTTGCCCATGCGTTTTGCTAATAATGCTTGACCAAGTACTTGGTTGGTTTTATGCGCGCCACCGTGTAACAAATCTTCACGTTTTAAATAAATTTTAGCGAGTGGGTTTTTAACAATATTACGACAACAGGTTAAAGGTGTTGGACGCCCAGCATATTTGGTTAATAAGTTATTAAACTCTGTTAAGAATGTTTGATCAGTTTGTGACTCAATAAATGCTTGCTCTAATTGTTCAAGTGCGGGTACTAATAATTCACCAACAAACATGCCACCAAATTCACCAAAATAGGCGGGTAGGGTTTCTGTAATTTTTTTTGTCATTTTATTTCCTGCTTGCTCAGAACATTGTCTGATACTTATCTATATGTGCTGATTTCTAAAAAACGTATCAATGATAGTCTCGTTAGAAATCTCTAATTTGTGCGAAAACTTGCTGCAATTTTTCGGCAGATTTTACACCAGGCTTGGTTTCAACACCTGAATTGAGATCTAAGCCAAATAAGTCTAAGTCAGTTAATTGTGCCAATGCAGCGTTTATGTTTTCGTTATTTAATCCGCCTGCTAGCAGGCATTTATTTAAATTTTGCTGGCTATCGGTTAGTACTTGCCAGTCAAATGTTTGGCCACTACCGGGACTTTTACCATCTAATACATGGTGACTGACAATATCAGTTATTTCACTTAATACAGGTAACGTAGTGCTGATTGGTGTTGCTTGCCAAATTTGACAATTTGCACAATTGCTTTCTTTTAATTGGTCGCTCAACGCTTCTATATAAGCATTGTCTTCGCTACCATGTAGCTGCACTGCGCTTAGTTTAAGCTGTTTGACTAGTTCAATAATATCTTTACGTTTATGATTAACAAACACACCGACATACTCTAATTGTACTTTAGTATTGTTTACGATGTTTTGTGCTTGCTCAGTGCTAATACAGCGAGGGGATTTTTCAGCAAAAATTAAGCCGCCAAAGCGAGCGCCAGCTTTTGCTACCGCATCAGCATCTTCAGTAGAAGTTAAACCACAGACTTTGTTATTACCGAAGATAAGTTTACGACAAGCTAGGTCAATATCTTGAAATTTATTGTTTTCTGGCGCCATTAAAGAGCTGCCGACTAAAAAACCATCCACAGCGGGAGCTAGCTCTCTTACTTGTGCGTTTGAGTATATGCCTGATTCGGATATGATAATGCGATCGTCTGGTAAGGTTGGTGCAAAATCAAAAGTACGGGTGATATCGGTACTTAAATCTCGCAAATCACGATTGTTAATACCGATCATTTTTGCGTTTAAAGTAATAGCACGGTCGCGTTCTTCTTCAGTTGATATTTCCGTTAATATACTTAAATTATATTGCTCGGCTACACTCGCAAGCTCAAGGTATTCCTCATCAGATAATACGCTAAGCATTAATAAAATAGCGTCAGCACCGTAGTAACGGGCTAAATGCACTTGGTAGATATCGATAAAAAAATCTTTATTTAATACTGGGCAGGCTACCGTGTCGGTAACTAGTTTTAAGTAATCAAAATTTCCTTGAAAGTACTTCTCATCAGTTAATACTGAAATAGCTGCCGCGTATTTATCATAAGTTTGGCAAATCGCTTTTACATCAAAATCAGGGCGAATTAGTCCTTTTGATGGTGAAGCCTTTTTGCACTCTAAAATAAAACCCGCATATGGTTTATCTTGGCTGCGCCTAAGTGCTGAATACATATCTTTCGTCGTTGGTGTTAACTCGTCAATAAAGCTAGTTAAAGGTTTTGCAAGTTTTAAGGCGTCTATTTCAATACGTTTATCATCAACTATTTGTTCTAAAATATTCTTTTTCGACACATTACCTTTAGAGATATTGCTCATTCTATTCTCCACCTTTAATTTCTTGGTTAGAAAGTTCAACAAGTTTTTCTAACGTTGTTAAACCTTTACCGGAACTAAGTACTTCACTGGCTAGTTGTGCCGCGGTTTTTAATGTCTCGGCTTTGCCATGTAGATAAAGTAATGCGGCACAGTTAATAATAACTGCAGCATTATGAGCGGTTTTACCATTGCCTGATAGTATCATTTTAATAATGTCGGCATTTTCTTGAGGTGTGCCACCTTTAATGGCTTCAAGAGAGTGGTTTTCTAAACCAAAGTCTGCAGGTGAAAGCGTTCGTGCGATTAATTGACCCTCTTTAATCTCGATAACTTGTGTATCGCCATGTAGAGCAATCTCATCTAAGCCACTACCATGCACAACAAAAGCACGTTTAACGCCGGTAAGCAATAATGCTTCTGCTATTGGTTTGAGTAACTCAGGAATATAAACGCCAAGTAACATCAAATTAGGTTTGGCAGGGTTTACTAACGGCCCTAAGATATTAAAAATTGTACGGATAGCCATTGCTTTTCTCACGGGTGCCGCATACTTAAAGCCTGAATGATAAGCTGGCGCGTATAAAAAACATAAGTTAGTTTGCTCTAAACAATGCTTGGCTGTTGATGGTGACATCGTTAAATTAACACCAAAAGCTTCAAGTAAATCAGCGGAGCCAGACATACTAGATACGCTGCGATTACCGTGTTTTGCTACTTTTAAACCACAAGCTGCTGCAAGAACGGCTGCCGTAGTCGAAATATTTATGGTATTGGCGCCATCGCCACCAGTACCAACACAATCAACAATTATATCATCAGCATTTTCTCGCTCAGGAAATACTTTAGCTGCGCCGCGAATAGCGATAGCCGCACCCGCTATTTCATTGGGTATTTCACCTTTTATTTTTAATGCGGTTAATATGCTAGCGAGTAATGCAGGCTCAATGTCGCCTTGTAAAACTTGGCTGAAAAAGTCATGTGCTTGCGTTTGTGTTAAGTCTTCGCCATTAACTAAGCCAGTTAATATATTGTCTGTTGACGTATTAGGTTGACTCATTTTGATGCTCCTGTATTTGTCTCTGCTAGGCTAAGTAAGTAATCAATGCTCTGCGCTATTAATGTGCCACCATAAGTCGTTAAAATAGATTCAGGGTGAAATTGAAATGCTAATATGGCATCTTCTTCTTGGCATATAGCCATACACATGCCGTCATATTCAGCGATGGTCGTTAGCTTTTCTGGAATGTTTATCCCTATCAGTGAATGATATCGGGCAACAGGTAAAGGACTTTGAATATTGGCAAAAGGGCCACTAGCACAATGTGTGATATTTGATGCTTTACCATGAACAATTTCACTTGCGCGCTCTACTAGACCACCATAGTGCTCTATTAGTGCTTGGTGACCTAAACAAATGCCTAACATAGGAATACGCCCCGCACATTTTGCAATGAGCGCCATTAAACAACCCGATTTTTTTGGCGTGCCAGGACCTGGAGATAAGACTAACATAACCGCTTCACCTGTATTCTTGGTATGCTCGATCATTTTGTCAAAAATAAAATCAGCACTTAAGGTATTACGATACACGGTTGGTTGAAAACCCAAACAATGAAATTCATCGACAAGGTTATAGGTAAACGAGTCCAAATTGTCGAGCATAAATAATTTAGTCATTGTTCTGCTCCTTAGGGTATGTCATTGCATTTGCTTCTTTAATGGCATTTAGCACTGCTTGTGCTTTTTGGCGGGTTTCATTCGCCTCGCTTATGGGATCTGAGTCGTAAACAACACCAGCGCCGGCTTGCACTTGTGCTATATTATTTTTGACAAATGCTGAGCGAATAACAATACAAGTATCCATTTCGCCAGCACCAGTTAAATAACCTACAGCGCCACCATAACTCCCGCGACGTTTACCTTCTACTTCACGTATTAATGAAGTCGCTTTTACTTTTGGAGCACCAGATAACGTGCCCATATTCATGCATGCTTGGTAAGCATGTAATGCATCCAAATCACTTTTTAACGTGCCACAAACTCGAGAAACCAAGTGCATAACGTGAGAGTATCGGTCCACTTTTAGTAAGTCAGCGACATAACGTGTACCGGGCTCAGAAACACGAGCAATATCATTACGTGCTAAATCAACGAGCATAATATGCTCAGCAGATTCTTTTTTATCTTGTCTTAATTCAAGTTCAATACGGCTATCTAAATCTAATGATATCTTACCATTTTCATCAAAACCACGTGAGCGAGTACCGGCAATAGGATATATTTCAACCTGGCGTTTACCTTCATGGGAGTCTGCTTGATATTTTATCGCTGATTCAGGAGAGGCACCGAAAATACAAAATTCACTGTCTTTTAAATAAAACATGTACGGGCTAGGATTACTTATTTTTAATGCTTTATAAGCATTAATACTATTTGCACAAGGTAAAGTGAATGTACGTGAAGGCACTACTTGAAAAATATCACCCGCTGATATATTTTCTTTCAATTGATTTACAATTTGACAATAACGCTCGTCACTAATATCTACTTGTACTTCATTTTTATTACATGCAGTGTTTGTAATGTTTAGCTCTATTGAACTTGTCTTTTCGGTAATCGCCTCACTAGTAACATCTACAACTAATATTTTCTTTATTTCGGCTATGCGCTTGGTCACTTGTTGTTGACATTCTTTTTCATTATTTTTGTTAGCTACGCTTGAAAATATATTGCCAATAATTTCTGTACTTTGTTTCTCATGATCGATAATCACGAGTGTTTGGGCTAAGTAATAAACAAAATCAGGACAGGTATTATCACCGTCTGCTACCTCAGGTAAGTCTTCAGCTAACGTCATTAAGTCAAAAGCAAAAACACCGCCTAAAAATATTGCTAAGGGATGCATGTCGTTCGTAGTTAATGGGTTAAATAAGCGTAAACTTTCTAACGGATTAATTGCTGTTAGACGTGATTTTTCATCAAGATCACTCGCTACGTCAGCAAAAGTTGCTGTTAATATTTTATTATCTGTTGATAAAGATACACTTGCCTTACCTTCTAATGCGTTAGCTGCATAGGTAATGGCATGTTGACCGTTGTTTGATAACGCCGTAAAGGTAACAATATTACCATTACAGACAATTTTTACTGCAGCGTCAGTTAACAATAGACTTTTTAATAAGTGTTTTTTATCTATTTCTGCTGATTCTAATAAAATATTGTGATCTTGGTTTTGACACAATAATTGATAAACACTTAAGGGATCACTTTGATAGCGAGCGCTATCGGTAATAGTTTGTATATTCATAATATTATTTCTTCTTTGGTTAAATTTGTTAGTTTTGTCATCCAGCGTAAATAGGCAAAAGCCACCAAATAAACCATGTTTTTGTTTTGTTCATATTTTTATCGTCATCATTATATAGGTTAAAAGTCTTTTCGTTAAAGTTTAGTGGGAAAATCGCTAATCTTTAAACAGAAAAAACCCGCTATAGTGAGCGGGTTTTTTGGTGATTTGTTTTATCTTTTAGCATTTTCGCAGAGATATACGCAATTATCACAACCCAGTTATGTTGAGTTATGCCACCACCAAGTTAAGTTTAGGTTAATCATAATTTTTATTGTGTTGTGCATCAGAAATCTCTGTACTCTATTTAATTAATATTTTACCGAATTTATTAAAGCATTAAATTATCATTATCTTGTCTAATTTAGCCTAACTCAGTAAACTTAACGGCAACGTTAAGTTTTAATCCCTATAGAAGACAATATTATGACCTTGCTGTCAACCATTGATTTTCCACACCTGATCAGAGAATGCGAGGGTTTTGCCCATAAACGTATTGATTTACATAGTCACACCAAGTGCTCTGATGGAGGTTTAACGCCAGAAACCTTGATAGATAGGGCAGTAAACTATCAAATAGACGTCTTAGCTATTACTGATCACGATACGGTTGCTAGTTTTGATATAGCGCAAAAGTATATTAGCGATAAAAAACTTCCATTAACGCT
>JAWSUX010000443.1:0-649 GCA_033852215.1 Colwellia sp.
AATTAAACGCTGTTCAAGTGTTAGTGGTTCATTGGTGACAAGCCAACTTACACTGCGAATGTTTTTATAATCAGGTGGATAAATATCTGCATTGTGAAATATTACTGTCGAATCATCCCTGATGTTAGTTTTAAAATATTGAGTATAATTTTCTAACGTCATGGTTTCAGTATGACGTTTAACTTTGGCATTATCTTCTAAATTCAATGTAACTTCTGTTATGACGGCAATGCCACCATAACCTCCAATGACCCCATAGAATAAAGCAGAGTTTTCGTTTGGGGATGCCGTTACTAGCTCTCCATTAGCTAAAATTAGTTTCATTGAATCAACAGAGCTTATAATTGGTCCTTCGCCTATATAACGACCATGTACATTAACACTCAAGGAGCCGCCCACAGTGAAATTGGCATAGGTTTGCATAATTTTGACAGAAAGATTTTTAGGGTCAATTACTGTTTGTAAATCACGCCACGTAATTCCGCTTTGAACAGTAACTTGTTTATTTTTTTCATCTAAAGTGAGTACTTTATTAAAAGATCGCATATCTAAATGAATACTCTCTAAATATGCCGTTTGACCACCTTGGCTATATCGACCACCACCGATAGAAATAGCCCCAGCACCTAATTTTATAGCGTCAACAATA
>JAWSUX010000063.1:0-4794 GCA_033852215.1 Colwellia sp.
AAGAAGTAATCTGCTTATTTTTCGGGTATAATAGCGTAAAATTATCACTTTATTTATCTTTAAGGTATCAGCTTTGCCAGAAAAAAAACTCAACTCTCCTCAAGGTGCTAGCATTGAACAGGCTATTACAGGTCATTATGTTATTGATACAAAAGCCGTTATAGCAGAAGCTTGGCTGCAAACGAAAAAATCTCGTTTATCTATTAATATTGGCCTTTTATTTATCATATTGCTTGGAACGATTGTTTCTTTTATTGCCAGTGATTTTATGGGAGGGGTTGAAGCGGTATTTAATGATCCTAAGGCAAGCACCATTTTAAATGTATTGGTTACTGTTGTTATTTGGCCCTTTCTTGCGGGTATTGAAATGATGGGGGTTTACCACAGCTTAGGTAAAGTAACACAAGCAAAAATGGTGTTCTCTTTTTTGAATAGAGGTAGTTGGGTAGCGCTTTGTGCGTTGTTAACCTCTTTGTTGATTAGTTTAGGTTTTCAATTACTTATTGTTCCCGGTATTTTTCTAGCCGTTGTTTTATCATTAACTATTCCTTTAGTTGTTGACAAAAGGCTTTCACCATCACAGGCTATTAAAGTGTCTATTCAAGCATTACGCTTTAAGTTTTTCCAGTTGTTAAGCCTTTATATGGTTTTATTTATGGCACTGGTTGCACTAATACTTCCCATCGCTTTCTTAGCGGAGTCAAGTCTTAGTCCTGTTGCAATTGCCTTGTTTTTGTTTGGTATGACCTATTTAGCGCCACTATATTACAATGTAAAGGGAATTTTATACCGTGATATTTTTGGTATTGCAGGTGAAGAGCAGAGGTCACAACTGACTGACTTAATAGATAGTGATAACTCAGTTGAAGGGGTAGAAAAAAGTGATAAAGATGATACATTTTCAGCCTAACAATGCCTGTTATAACATGAAGGTAAGGAGCTGATATGCAAAGCATAATTAACGTTAGCTTATTATGTGTTTTACTTGTGGCATTGGCTGCGCCGTTTACCTTTTTAAAGCCAAGTAATTTGGTGCCGTTGAAGAGTAAAATATCTGCTATTTCGAAACAAACCTCTAGTCTAGACGGTCAATATCTTAATGGAAAACCAGTAAAGACAGTAAAAGCTAAAGTAATTGAAAAACCACTACACGATGTTGTTTTACCAAACTTTGCGGACATAATGGATGTATCAACTAAAAAACAACAGTTTTTTGATTTTATTCGACCAGCTATTGTTAAGCAGAATCAACAGATTTTAGCGATCAGAGCAGAGCTTGAATATTATTTAGAGCAAATAACGTTAGACATCGGACTTACGGATGAAGAAGGTTTGGTGTTACAAGCCATAGTAAAACAGTACCGTGTTAGCAAAGGGGCTTCCAGTTTACAGCAAATCAACGAGTTGTTAGCTCGAGTAGATATTATTCCTGCTTCATTAGTCTTAGTGCAAGCAGCGAATGAATCTGCGTGGGGAACTTCAAGGTTTTCTCGTATTGGTTTGAATTTTTTCGGAATTTGGTGTTATAAACCCAAATGTGGCATGGTGCCGAATGGCCGTGATTTTGGCGCAAAGCACGAAGTCGCTGCTTTCTCGAGTGTCGATGCTGCAGTATCTGCTTATTATAAAAACATAAATACGCATAATGCTTATTATATATTCAGAACGATTCGTGCTGAGCTTAGATCGCATAATCAGCCACTTTCTCCGAATATATTAGCAACAGGTTTGTTACCTTATTCAGAGCGCGGCGCAGATTATGTTGTAGATATTACTGATATGTTGCGGCATAACCGAAGGTACTTTGCTTACGATAGTGGTGATAGTGCTTTAGCCGAATAAATTAGTATCAATACATCAGTATCAATATATCATGCCTTGGTATTCTACTTTGGCATGAGCCTTTGGCTCGAAAAACAAGAGTATTTTATTTTATTTCGATTATATTTAACGAGTTTTCGTTAGTTGTGTAAGTTGTTTTTGTTTTTTCAATAGCCGAATTTCCCACGTCTATTTCATCAAACGCCGTATCTCCGCCATTTATTATGCCTGAACTACTGTTAATTTCTTTGAAATTAAATAATTCGCCATCACATAAATGTGATGGTACAACGTTTTGCATCGCAGTGAACATAGATTCAATACGGCCAGGAAATTGCTCCGACCAATCATTAAGCATGCGTTTAATGTTTTGTCTTTGCATGTTTGGCTGAGAGCCGCATAGGTTACAAGGGATGATTGGGAATTGTTTAAGTTCAGCATATTGTATTAATTCCTTTTCTTTACAAAAGGCAAGTGGCCTAATAACGACATGCTCACCATTATCTGAAACAAGTTTAGCGGGCATTGCTTTCATTTTCCCCCCGTAAAACATGTTTAACATTAACGTTTCAATCATGTCGTCGCGGTGATGTCCCAATGCTATTTTAGTTGCCCCTAAATTTTTTGCCGCTTTATAGAGTACTGCACGCCTAAGCCTTGAGCATAAACTGCAGGTTGTTTTCCCCTCGGGTACTTTATCTTTGACTATGCTGTAAGTGTTTTCTTCAATAACATGGTATTCAATGCCAAGCTTAGTTAAATATTCAGGTAAAATATGTTCAGGAAAGCCAGGTTGTTTTTGATCTAAATTAACCGCGATTAAATCAAAATGAATTGGCGCAGACTCTTTCAATAACATTAAAATACTCAGCATAGCATAACTGTCTTTACCGCCAGATAAACACACCATGATCTTATCGCCATCTTCAATCATATTGTATTGCGCTATTGCTTGACCAACGTTACGTCTAAGTTTCTTTTCTAATTTTGTTAATTGTGTTTTTTGTACAGCAGATAAAGTGGGCATGGCTATAGATTTCGTTTAAAGTGAATGGCTAGCTTAATTTCGTCGGCATTATACGTTGATCTCCGCGTTAAAACAAAAAGCCTGCTCATTTCAATTTTAGTCCGTAATTTATACCTTTCACTAATGCTCATTAAAACCGTTTTATAGACCTCATTCATGTATAGTAACCGTTCGTCTGACGATAGTGTTAACTTGAGCTGTTTGTAATACGCAATAAATACAGCCTTTTTTTCTTCATCAAACTTATAAGGTACGCCTTTGGCTTTTTATAGCTAAATTTATGTTGATGTAGCCACGTATTTAATCCAGATATTTTGTAGGCTACGCCATATGTTTCTTTAATTCTTTTTCTATAGCGTAATTAATGCAGTGATGTAATTAATAATAGCTACATAAATAAAATATAAAATAACAAAGTGTAAAAAAATAAACTATTTTAGTTTTAATGAGGTTAAAGGAGAGTTTTCATAAGGTTTAAGTGTGTTATTTGACGATATAAATAAAGTTAACATAATAAATTCTATCCACAAAAGCTGTGGATAGAATTGTGAGTAATCGCATGTTAAGTTGTTATTTCTTTGATATTTAAAGGTAATTATTGTAGTACGTTTTTTGTCTAGCTGGGTTTTGTGGGTAGACTTTTATTAAAATATGTAAAATAACCAGTTAATATGCTTTATTTGTAATTAACCTTATTTGTAGTGGTTAATTTTTCCTTTATTAGTTGGTTAACCATAGTTAATTTGATAAAGGCGACTATATAAGCTGGCTTGTATAGATTAAAAACATTGATTCAACACCAGTAAATCCAGTGTATTACAGAACTTTACAATATAGCCGTTTTCAAGCTGTAGAAAAATAGTGTTAACTGCTATAGTGACTATATGAATATCTCTGTAGTAAAGCTTATTAAGCTGGGTCAAACATATTTAAAACTTTGGCCTGAACAAAAAGAACTAGCTAATTATTTTGCTGATTATCGCGCCGTGCAGACTGCGCGCTTTGTTTGCCGTTATTTTCCAGCACTAGCGGCTTTTACTGTATTGATACAATTATATTTATCATCAGGGATGTTTTTGGGGCAAGAGGTATTCGGTCAAGCCGCAATTGACAAGGCTTTGTCAGCACTCCCGCAAGCACTTGTCTATGGTCTTTTTTTATTAAGCTTACCAATACAAACGTTAGTTATTTCTGGTGTAAAAGCCGATACATTGTTACCACCGTCTTTGGCTTCGTGGTACCGCAGTGGTTTGGAAAAAGCAAAACAGCAAAGTTGTATGAAAAATTCAGAGGTAGATGATAGTTTTAATGGTCACAATACCAGCAAAAATAATAATGACCATGTTATTAATGAATTAACTATGTATAAACCTCGTTATATCGATTTAGCACAACTCTTACAATTAACTTTTACAGCCAGAAATTAATACTTACGGTCAGAAAATCATCATTATTTTTTTGAGCTATTACTCCTGTTTTTTATACAACCTTAAAATAAAATCAGCCTGACAAGTAAACTTATCCTGAGTTCTCAATTGCTTAATTAGTTCTGCTGTGGTTTTAAATGCAAAAGGTGTCATTGCTAGTAAATTAAGCACGTCATCACTGTTGTTAAAGTGCATTGGGTAATTTAAACGCTGCTCTGTTACTAAACTAAGTTTTTCAATAGGTATTTTACTAACGTCATGCTGATTTGCTTGTCGGTAAATTAGGCTTTTTAATTCAAATAAATGATTTTCAGCTGGGGTTACGGTAAGTAAATAACCGTCTTTTTTAAGAACTCTAGTAAACTCAGCTTCTAAAATTGGGGCGTAAACACTGTACAGCCAACCAAAACTTTCATCATCAAAAGGTAAATCAGATAAAGTACCTACGCTAAAGTAACAATCTTGATAGCGTTTAGCGGCAATTTTTATTGTTTCTTTAGCAATATCAATACCATAAGT
>JAWSUX010000063.1:4801-13444 GCA_033852215.1 Colwellia sp.
TCGTTTTTGTGCTGGTGGGTATAAAAGCCTTCTCCACAACCTGCATCAAACACATTGACGTTTGCCTCTGAATATTCATTATATAAAGCTAACATGTTATCAACTAGAGGTTGATAAAAGCCTTTATCTAAAAAAGCTCGTCGGGCTTGAACCATCGATTTATTATCACCGGGTGCTTTTGAGTGTTTAAATTGTACGGGTAATAAATTGACGTAGCCTTGTTTTGCCAAGTCAAAACTGTGATTTTTTGGGCATCGATAGCTTTTGTCAACAAGTATTAAAGCTTGCTGACAAAGTGGGCAACGATAGTGAGCAGTATGAGTTATTGGCATGGCTGTGATCATATTATAATTAACTAAATGTTGACCAAATAGGTGCATGATCAGACGGTTTCTCTATGCTGCGTAATTCATAATCTATTTCAGCATCAATGCACTTTTCTGCCATCGAAGGGGTTGCTAATACAACATCAATACGTAAGCCACGGTTATCATCGAAACCACGAGAACGGTAATCAAACCATGAATAACGTTCTGTTTTTTCTGGGTGTAATTTTCTAAACGTATCAGAAAAACCCCAGTCCATCAGTGTTGTTAACCATTCACGTTCTTCTAGTTGAAAAGAGCACTTACCTGCTTTTAACCAGCGTTTACGATTAATTTCACCAATGCCAATATCTAAATCGAGAGGAGAAATATTAATATCCCCCATGACAATAATATTTTCTTCTTTCGTGTGGTTGTCATTAAGGTAGGTCATTAAATCTTGATAAAACTTACGCTTATAAGGGTATTTAGTTTCATGGCTGATATTTTCACCTTGTGGAAAATAGCCATTTAATACAGTGATTTTTTCACCTAAATTATTGGTGGTTTCAACCATTATCATTCGGCGCTGGGCTTCGTTATCATCAGTAGGGAAACCTTTTTGTACTTTAAGAGCTTCCTTTTTACATAACATAGCTACACCGTAATGTGCTTTTTGCCCATGAAAATAAACATGGTAACCCATGGCTTCAACGGCTTCTAAGGGGAATACTTCGTCATGAACTTTTATTTCTTGTAAACCGATAATGTCGGGTTGATGTTTGTCGATAATAGCTTGTAATTGATGTAGGCGTGCGCGTAGGCCATTAATATTAAAAGAGATGATTTTCATAAGGTGAATAAGTTCCTAATAAAATAAATGTACATTATTTTAAATGTGTTTTTTGTTATGGTGAGTTTGTCTATTAAATCTGTTGTCACATATTTTAAGGTTTTTTTATAACTTATATAACAAATGCTTTGAATGATAATCTGGTAATGATAACACTAAGTTTACACGGGCTAAAGGCTGTGCAATTTAATGACAGCCTTTATTATTTGAGAGCTAAGTTTTAACTAGTGACTAAATTTGGAAAATTAGTCAGCTAAAGGGGAGAGATAACCTTCAGGTTTTAGTGCAAGTACATCACAATTTAGTTGATCAATAACATGCTCAGCAGTATTACCTATAAGCGCTGCCGAAATTCCTGTTCTACCGACAGTTCCTAGTATAACTAACTCAGCATCAAGTTCTTGTGCTACTTGCTCTATTACTGTTTCAGGCAAACCTTCAGCAATATGTGTATTGCTTTGACTAATATCAAACTTAATCGCATGTTCATTCATTGCTTGTTGATGATGGGTACGCATAGCCGCGTTGTAATCATTTGCATCAAACTCAGGGATTTCTATGGCAATATTTACCGGAGTACCAGGATAAGAATTAACTAAGTGTACATTAGCCTCAATGAGTTGAGCTAGTTGAGTTGCTTTTTTAGTTATTTTATCATTCAGTGACAGATGTTCTGCTTCATTGCTACCGACATTCACGGCTGCAAGAATATTACCATTTTTAGGCCACTCATGCTCTTTTACTAATAATACTGGGCTAGGACACTTACGTAAAAGGTGCCAATCTGTTGGAGTAAATACGACAGATTTAAATGTATCGTGCTGATGAGTTCCTTTTATCACTAAGTCAAAATTATGTTCGATAACTTGATTGATAACGGCTTCAAACGGACGATTATGCCAAACAACACTGCTAGTAACCTCTACTTCAGGACTTAATTGTTTAATAATATCATTAAGCCATTGTTCTTTTTCTTTAATTACCATAGCGCGCATGGCATCACGTTCACTTCTTGATAATATAGTGGTCATTTCATAAGAAAAATCAAAGATACTAAAGAATGCAGTGATCTTTACACTAACATCGCTACGAGTAGCATTGAGTCGAGAAGCGAAATCTATCGCTCTTTTAAGTGCTTTTTGTTCTTCAGTTGTAGGGTCAATAACAACGAGAATGTTTTGATAAATATCCATGGTACACCTCTACTAAGCTAAGTATTTTTCCTCTACTTAATTTATAGCAAAGTTGACTGGTTTATGCTTGATATATGTTAATACTTTATTCTTTTTTCGCTTATTTAAGGAGAGAATAAAATAGCGGGGAGGGTAATGAGAGAATTTAAGCGTTTTTCTCGCCTCTAGCATTATTTTTATCAAATGTTAAAGGCGCGACAGCGTGATTATAGCGCTGCAGTTTCGATTAAGTTATCCATTTCTATAATGGAGATTAGCTTTCCATCAACTTTAATTAAACCGTTTTTATGGAAGCGGTTTAATAAACGGCTAATGGTTTCAACGGTTAAACCAATATAATTACCAATATCACTGCGTGTCATGGTTAAGCGATACTCAGCAGATGATAAACCACGTGCATGGTATCTTTCACTTAAGCTAACTAAAAAAGTAGCGACGCGTTGCTCAGCATTTTTTCTATTAAGTAAAGTCAGCATTTCTTGATCTGTTCTGATCTCATGACTCATTAGACGCAACACCTGTTTTTTAAGTTTAGGCATAGTATTTGATAATTCATCAAGATTGTTATACGGAATTTCACAAACCATCGATGTTTCAAGTGCTTGTGCAAAGCTTCTATGTTCGTTTTCAGCGATAGCATCAAAACCTAATAAATCACCAGCTAAATGGAAACCAGTAATTTGCTCTTCACCTTGCTCGTTTACAGTAAACGTTTTAAAAGTGCCAGAGCGTATGGCATATAAAGATTGCATCTCTTGTCCGTCAGAAAATATTTTATCTCCTTTATGGACGGGGCGTTTGCGATCAATTATATCATCAAGAGTATTAAGCTCTTGATCATTCAGAGAAAAAGGTAGACAAAGTTCACTGATACTGCAATTTTGACAACTAATGTGTCGCTGACCGGGGCAATCTTTATTAGACATGTTTTTTCTCAATGATTTCATTCAACATTAGTATTTAAAACACTAATTTTTGAGGATAAAACAATAGTATTAGAACGTTAGTTGATATGCAACATTAAAACTATAAATGCCATAGCAAATCAGCATTATAGCCATAATTTTTTTGAATTCTGCTTTGATAAGTAAATTCTGTATGTTGGCGATGCCCATAGATAAAGTTAACAAAGCGGGTAGTGTACCTAAACCAAAAAACATCATCGTAGCAGCCCCTGTTATTATATTGCCACTTGCCATCGACCAAGTGAGCATAGAGTAAACTAAACCACAGGGGAGCCACCCCCAAAGAGCGCCTAAACCGAACGCTTTACTTTTACTGTTTACAGGAAGTACGTACTTAGCCAATGGAGATAAGTACTGCCATAAGTGTTTACCTAAAGCTTCTATACGATTTAACCACATTAACCATTGGCCTAAATATAGCCCTAGAAAAATTAAAAAAGTGGCGGCAATAAGGCGCAAGCCATTAAGTGGTAAACCTATGTTTTTGGCTGCCATGGCGCCACTAAAACCAACAATAGCGCCAATTAAACTATAACTGGAAAGGCGACCAATATGATAAAAAATTACTAAAAATCGTGTTGAGGTATTTACCGGCTCCTTTTGTTGCAGTGAAATGGCAATATCACCCTGTTGATTCATTTTATTAGGTTTATCTATTGCAGAGGTGAGCATCGTGGTAATACCGCCACACATGGCAAGACAATGCCCAGAGCCAAGTAAGCCGATAATAAAAGCAGAAAAAAAATCAAGGCTCATTGCTGATTTCTCTTATCGCATTTGACTTGCTTAACCTCTTCTTTATCAGGTTTCTGCTCATTCACACCTTTATCATCAAAAAAAATGCTCATACCTTGCTTTTCCAAGTCGTCAAATTGCTCTGATTTCACCGCCCAAAAAAAGAGGTAAATACCCAATGCCGTCAGTAATATTGCAATGGGAATTAATATATAAATGATGCTCATGATTACCCTCCGTTTGTTATCTTTTACTGTTTTTCAATAAACGCAGTGAATTAGTTATTACGAGTATAGAGCTAGCAGACATACCAATAACAGCCATATAAGGCGTGATATATCCCATTACTGCTAAAGGCAATACAATAGCATTATAACCAAACGCCCATAAGTAGTTCTGAAAAATAATACGGCGTGTCTTTTTAGCAACATTAAGTAGGCTAGTTATACTGGTTAGTTTGTTATTGAGTAAAATAATATCGCTACCGCTTTTGGTTATATCAGCACCGCAACCCATTGCGATTGATACATGAGCCGCGCCAAAAACAGGAGAGTCATTAACGCCATCACCTGTCATTGCGATAGTATAACCTTGCTGCTCAGCTTGTTTAATTTTCTGCATTTTGTCATTGGCACTTAAACCACCGTAAACATTGTTCAGCGGTAGTGAATTTGACAAAACATCACAAGCAGTTTGGCTGTCACCTGAAAGTAATAAGGTATTATTATCTCGGTTTAGTCTCTCTAAAACGTCTTTAGCTTCAGTACGAACTTCGTCAAGCAGGTAAAAAGCAGCAATGACGGTATTATTAACCGTTAGTAAACAACTTTCTTTTTTAACTAACTCTTTTTTAGATAACTCTTGCTCAGGTATATTTTTTTCTGATACAGCTTGTTCAGGTAGCTCTTGTTTAGGTAGCTTTTTTTTAGGTAATAACCACGTTTTTTTACCTATAGCGTAAGACATGCCTTCTATTTCACCAGTAATGCCTTTACCTGAGCGAACTTTTACTTGTGTTGTCTTAATTGAAAAATCTCTAAATGCAGAAAAAGCTTTGGCAATAGGATGTTCTGAATGTGCTTCAAGCGCTGCTGCTATAGCCAATATTTCTGTTTTATTGTGTTCAGAAAATACTTCGACATGCGCAATAGTAAATTGCCCTGTGGTTAACGTACCTGTTTTATCAAAAGCAAAACAATCTATTTTGGGTAAGGTTTCCATCACATGGGCGCTTTTGATCATAATGCCTTCACGGTTTAAACGCGTGGTTGCACAAGTAAGTGCTGTTGGTGTTGCTAAAGATAATGCACAAGGGCAAGTAGCGACGAGTACTGATAAAGTGATCCAAAAAGCTTCGTCAGGTAAATGTTGTTGCCAATAAACTGCTGTGGCAATAGAGGTTAATAAAATAAGAGCGACAAAATATTGGGCTATTTTATCAGACAAACGCGCTAATTTAGGTTTGTGTGCCTGTGACTTTTCGCTTAAACGAATTAATTGACTCAAAAATGATTCACTACTTGTCTTTTTAACTTCAACGGTAATGTTGCCATCGCCATTAATGGTGCCAGCAAAAACTTTATCGTTAATCGTTTTGTTAATCGGTAGTTGCTCACCTGATAACATAGCCTCGTTTAACTGGCTTTCACCCGTAAGAATAATACCGTCAGCAGGAACAACTTCACCTGGTTTGATTAAGACAATATCTCCTTTTATTAACTGTTTAGCGGCAATTAATTTTTCATCGCTTATTTGATGTATCACTTGTTGCTTATCGTTTGCAGCTGTTGATAGTCGTGTTGCTGTCATTGGCATCAATTTTAATAAATTGGCGGAGACTTGTGCAGCACGCGAACGGGCTCTAAATTCTAAAAACTTACCAATAAGTAATAGAAAGGTGAACATGGAAACCGATTCGAAATAGACTTCGCCTTGCTGGGTAATAGTTGCCCAAACACTAGCACTAAAAGCTAAAAGAATCGCGATAGAAACAGGTACGTCCATAGAAAGTCGTTTGACTTTCAGGGCATTAATAGCACCTATATAAAAGGGAAGTGCGCTATAGCTGATAATGGGTAGCGTTAAAATAAAGCTTACCCAACGTAAATAAAGTTTATTATGCTCAGTCATATCGGAAAAAACACCGAAATAAAGACCTACAGCAATCATCATTATTTGCATCATTAAAATGCCGCTGATACCTAAACGTTTGATAAAGGCTTTACTTTGTTTTTTGTTACGTAATTCAGCGTCATTGGCTTTAAAAGGAAGGGCTTGATAACCTATGTTTTCAATGGCAAGTAAAATATCACTTAACTTTACTTGGTCATCACGCCACCTCACGGTAGCTCTTTGGCTTGTTGCATTAACATTGATGTTAAGTAAGCCTGTTAGCTGACTAATTTGCATCTCAATTAACCAAGCACACGCAGCGCAGCTAATACCATCTACAGTGAGAATTGCTTCTTTATTTTGTAAGTTATCTTGAAAAACAAATTCGCTTTGCAGTACTGCTTCGTCTAATAATTTGTTTTTTTGTAATTGCTCAGGAACAAGTGTTTGGCCTTTGTTAGCAGGCTCTGTTCTGACCGTATAATACTGAGTTAGGCCATTATCAACGATAGTTTGTGCTACAGCTTGGCAACCGATACAACACATCGGTTGTTCATTATTGCCTATGGTTACAAAAAGATGGATGCCTGCTGGCACAGTTTCACTGCAGTGAAAACAATGGTTAGTCATAGCTTAATTTCTAAAGGTTATTTCTAAGGCTAAAATCTAAAGGTAATTTCTAAAAGTCATACTCATTAATGTTTTTAGTAGCGCTTATCCAGCACGACTAAAACTTACTGAGCTTTAGTAGGATCAGGGATTAAATCAATGTACTCACTTTGCGGTAAAGTAATCGTATCTTGAATTTTCCAATGACCTTCAAAGGAGGTTAATGTGACTTTCCATTTTCCGGTAATTTTTTCATCAAATTGATGTCTAAAATGTCCATTACCATCGGGTGTCATAGATAAATAAAAATCTCGGGCTTCAAGGGTCGGGTGGAAAAAATTAACATTAAGCAAAGGGAATGTTTTTTCAATACCCGTTGGTTTGATAACTAATTCATTGTTGGAGTGTTTAAGCGCAAAACGCATACCGAGTTTTTGCGCAGTTTTTACTTTACCTACTTCTAAATTAATTGATTTTCCTTTTTTATAATACTCACCAACAACTAAAGTATCGGCATCGGTATTGGCAATAATGTAGGTGGCAATACCAGCGACAACAGCAGTAAAAGGAAGAATGAATACTAACCAAGCCCAAGGCTCATGATACCAAGATGTTTTCATAAAAAGCTTTATTTTGATAATATGTAAAGTGGCGAAATTATAACTTTTTTATGGAGTCACAACCAGTTTTACGGGGGGAAATAAGCATAAAAAAACCCTTAATTACAAAATGTAACAAGGGCTTTTATTTATCTTAAATACAAAGTGTTGTGTTAACAACGTTTCACTATGATTTACTCTTGTGAAAGGCTGTAAACATACGCACTGATAACATGTACTTTTTCTTCACCAAGAATGTCTTTCCATGGTGGCATAACACCAGCACGACCATTTGTAATCGATTGTTCAATAACACGTTTTGAACCACCGTATAACCAAATGTTATCCGTTAAGTTTGGTGCACCCATTGGCATACCTAAAGCTAAACTTCCTTGACCATTAGGCCCATGACAACCAGCACAAAGTCCAAATTTAGCTTTACCTGCTTTTGCAAGTTCAGGGTCTACAGAACGACCGCTTAAGCTAATAACATAAGCCGCAACTTCTTTAACGCCCTGTTCGCCGCCTAACGCGCCAGCCCAAGCCATCATGCCAGAAGCCTTACGACCATGCAGTATGGTTTCTTTAATCGTCTCAGGACTACCGCCGTATAACCAATCGTTATCTGCTAGGTTAGGAAAACCTGTAGTACCACGAGCATCAGAGCCATGACATTGCGCACAGTTTTGTATGAACAAACGTTGTCCTACTTTTAATGCTTCACTATCAGTCGCTAAATCTTCAATGCTACGCGCAGCGTAAGCTGCAAAAATAGGACCAAACTTAGCATCTGCAGCGGCAACTTCACGGTCATACTGAACTAATACACCAGAGTCTTTATTTAAGTACTCCAATGTTTTAGCTTTTGATTCTGCAATGTTCAAAATACCTTGGTTAGAGCTTTTCCAACCTAAAAGACCAGTCCAACTACCTAGACCATAAAGTGATATATAACCAAATGCCCAAATGATAGTTAATAAGAAAAACGTGCTCCACCATTGAGGTAAAGGATTGTTTAACTCTTCAATGCCATCAAATGAATGACCCATTGATTCACCTTCTTCAACACCTGCAAAGTTCTTTAGGCACCAACGTAGTAGTAAAAAACACCCTACTAACGAGCCAAGGGTAAGAACCCAAACCCATATATTCCAGAAGCTAGACATTATTATTCGTCTCCTGTTTGCTTTCTTTATCGAGATGGCGTTTTTTATCGACTGTATCTAATTTGTCTTCTTCAAAAATTGAGTTCGCTACATCATCAAAAGATGA
>JAWSUX010000063.1:13466-20879 GCA_033852215.1 Colwellia sp.
ATAATTATAAATAACGCCAATATAAGGAGGGCAAAAAACCCTCTAAGTGTACCGTAATCCATAATGCTCAGCTTACTTCAATGCGTGGCCAAGTGATTGCAAGTAAGCAATCAAGGCACTCATTTCAGTTTTACCTTTTACCGCATCTTTAGCGCCATCAATTTCTGCTTGAGTATAAAGCGGAATTGCTTTGCCGTTTTCATCTTTATGGCTGCGGTTACGGGTTAAGAAATTAAATGTTGCAAGTTTCTTACCTGTTAACTCACCATTAAGCGTATTGGTATTTAACCAATTATAAGCTGGCATGTTTGACTCTGGCACTACTGAACGAGGATCGGTTAAATGGGCAATATGCCAATCATCACTATAACGACCACCAACACGTGCTAAATCAGGACCAGTACGTTTAGATCCCCATAAAAATGGATGTTCCCAAACGTGCTCACCAGCGACACTATAGTGACCGTAACGTTCTGTTTCTGCGCGAAATGGACGGATCATCTGGCTGTGACAGTTACTACAACCTTCACGGATGTAGATATCACGACCTTCCATTTGCAGGGCAGTGTATGGCTTTAAGTTATCAACTGGCGTCGCTAATTCTTTTTGGAAGAATAACGGCGTGATCTCAACTAAACCACCAATGCTGATAGCAAAAACAGTAAACAAGAAGAACAAGCCAACGTTCTTTTCAACTTTTTCATGTGAATTTTTCATATGGCTCTCCTTAAGCTACTTCAACAGGCTTAAGACTTTTGTCTTCAGCACCGATTGTTTTAAACATGTTGTAAGCCATTAATAAGAAACCAACAACAACGAGAACTCCACCTACGAAGCGGATGAAATAGAATGGATAAGAAGCGGTTAAGCTTTCTACAAAACTATAAGTTAGCGTACCGTCGCTGTTTACCGCTCTCCACATTAACCCTTGCATAACACCAGAAATCCACATAGCTACGATATAAAGTACGATACCCGTTGTGTGCAACCAGAAGTGAATGTTAATAAGACGAATACTGTACATACGACCTTGGTTAAATAAAATTGGAATTAAGTGGTACATAGCACCAATTGAAACCATAGCAACCCAACCTAAAGCGCCAGAATGTACGTGGCCAACAGTCCAATCAGTATAATGAGATAAGGCATTTACTGATTTAATTGCCATCATTGGACCTTCAAAGGTAGACATACCGTAAAAAGATAACGAAACAATTAAGAAGCGTAAAATAGGATCACTACGAAGTTTATGCCAAGCACCAGACAACGTCATAATACCGTTAATCATGCCACCCCAAGAAGGAAGGAATAATACGATAGACATAACCATACCAACAGATTGAGCCCAATCAGGAAGTGCAGTGTAATGTAAATGATGAGGACCAGCCCAAATGTATAACGAAACTAATGCCCAAAAATGAACTATAGATAAACGGTAAGAATAAACAGGACGTTCTGCTTGTTTCGGTACAAAATAGTACATGATACCTAAGAAACCAGCAGTTAATAAGAAACCAACGGCATTATGTCCATACCACCATTGCATCATGGCATCGATAGCACCAGAGTAAATGGAATAGGACTTCATTGCAGAGACAGGAATTACCATTGAGTTACCAATGTGCAATACCGCAACAGTAAGAATAAAACCACCAAAGAACCAGTTAGCAACGTATATATGTGAAGTTTTACGTTTAACTAAGGTACCAAAGAAAACAATAGCGTAGGAAACCCATACTACAGCAATGAGAATATCGATGGGCCACTCTAGCTCGGCATACTCTTTTGAAGAGGTATAACCTAAAGGTAAAGAAATGGCCGCGGCAACAATAACAGCTTGCCAACCCCAAAAGGTGAAAGCTGCTAATTTCCCGCCAAAGAGTCGTGTTTGACAGGTACGTTGTACAACGTAATAAGAAGTAGCAAATAAAGCACTTGTACCAAAAGCAAAAATTACAGCATTAGTATGAAGTGGACGAAGACGAGAATAGGTTAACCAAGGTGTATCGAAGTTTAACGCAGGCCAAATTAATTGTGCCGCGATAAGTACACCCACAAGTGTGCCTACAATTCCCCATATTACGGTCATCACAGTAAACTGACGTACAACATCGAAATTGTAGTCTACTGCTGACGTATTACTTTGAGTCATGTTTAGGATTCCGCAGTGTTATTATTAAATAAAACAGTTAAGTAGAATAGTAAAAAAAGCAGCGACAGCTAAGTTAGAAATAATGGCTGTTGGATACAAATTATACAAATTCTATGAGTTTGCTCACAAGAGCAGTGATATAAGCCACATCCGTGTAAGTAAATGTGTCAAATTCCGCGCAATTTTACCTCTTGCAGGTGATATAAATCAACTGCTGCAGTAGTTTAAATTTGATATAGATCAATATAAAAGATAATTGACCGTATTTTTAATATGGATATTATCCACTGCACTAATCAGTCAATAACTCAAGATATTTAATGCTATTAAGAAAAGTAGACTGATATCGCTAAATCAGCAAGTTAGCATAATACTAATTAAATGCTCTGTTATAACGGGTATGCCTATCTCATCACCTCGCAGCTTATTTGTAAGTCGCGTTAGTGCCACAAATGATAATAACTAGGACTAGTCAGTTTGAGGAAGTTAAGGGATAATAATAACCCGTAAATTTATATCAAAAAGATTCATTAATTCTCGTTAAACAAGCAATAAATTAGTCCAATGGGTATTGTTGATCATTTTAAGGATACTTCGTGTTGAAAGTTTTTATTATTTTATTGGCAGGGATACAGCTGAGTGCTTGTGGGCAAGCGAGTAAAGTAGAGTCAAATACAGTCGATAGAGCAGATAAACTAAGTTTTTTTTGTTTAACAACGCAAAGCCAATGCCTGATTAATACTAAGCTAGGTGACTTTGAGGTAAAATTTTCACAAGTCCAATCAAAAGTATTACCAGGTAAAAAAGCAGCTAAGGCTTTTAAAGACACCTTACAGCAAATACAAACAGAGTTACCTTTTTCAGTTAATGTAGTGCTAATTAATCCTAACAATATAAATACTAAAATCAGCACGGTCTCGGCTTACCTTGAAGGCAAGAACATGTTTATGGGTAAGGTACCTGTTTTCTTTGAAAAAGAAGAACAGGGCAATAAATTCATCGCAACAAGCTTGTTAGCTAGTTGCTCTGAAGATGTCATGGTGTGGAATCTCTGGCTAACAGTAAAATTAACCGATCAACAAAAAAGTGAACAACGTTTCTTTATAGACTTTGAAAGCGTACGATTATAAAAAACTAGAAACGATAAGTTAAATGACAACGTTCTAGTTTTTTGATAACAGATGTTTGATAACAAGTGAACGATTAAATATTATTGGTGACATCAACCGACAGTTTTAATCTTTGTCCAGGTTGTAGGTACTTATCTCTGTTTAAGTTGTTCCAGCGTTCTATATCGCGGATACGTACATTAAACTTATCGGCAATGCGTGCAAAAGAATCACCACGACGCACTTTATAAGTAATATTACGCATAATGGCATTTTCTGCGTTATTACTTCTGTTTATTGAATTTATTGCTGACGTTTTTGTTTTTTGCCAAATAACAAGTTTTTGTCCTAGTTTTAGCGTATCTCTTGGCGCAAAACCATTCCATTTAGCAATACTTTTACCACTGACTTTATATTTTCGTCCTAAATCCCAAAGATTATCACCTGATTTGACCACGTGAAAAGTTTTTTGCCCTTTTTGTGGTCTACTTTGTTTTTTTGCTATGCGCTGTTGTTGTGAAAATACATAACTATCAAGCGACTTAGCTGCAACAGGGATAAGTAAGTATTTTCCTGCACGAATTTCACTACCGTTAATATTGTTTACCTCTTGTACTAAGGTAACGCTAGTATTATATTTTTTGGCAATAGCACCTAAATTATCACCATTTTTAATTTTGTAACGTTGCCACGCTAAACGATCATTTTTACTTAATTTAGCTAAACCTTGTTGAAATTTATCTGTGGTATGACTTGGTAATAATAATTGATGTGGGCCATCAGGATCAGTAGCCCAGCGATTAAAACCAGGGTTTAAACGTTGTAATTCAGCTAAGGATAAACCAGCTAACTGTGCAGCTTTGGCAAGGTCAAGTTGTGATTTTATATCAACTTGACTTAATACCGCTTTATTATCAATAGGGTATAAAGTAAGGTTAAAGTCTTGTGGGCGTTTAATGATATCAGCAAGAGCCAGTAATTTCGGTACATAAGCTTGTGTTTCTTTAGGTAAACCTAGCGACCAAAAATCGATTGGTTTATTTAACCTTTTGTTTTTGTTGACCGCACGCCTAACTCTGCCTTCACCTGAATTATAAGCGGCTAAGGCTAACATCCAATCACCATCAAAATATTTATTTAAATACTTTAAATAACTTATAGCACCTTGGGTTGAAGCAATAACATCACGCCTGCCGTCATACCACCAATTTTGTTTCATGCCAAAGCGTTTACCTGTGCCAGGAACAAATTGCCACATGCCTGAAGCTCTACCATGAGAGTAGGCAAAAGGGTCAAATGCACTTTCAACAACAGGAAGTAGTGCTATTTCTATTGGCATATCATTTTTTTCTAGTTCACTAACAATATAGTGCAAAAAGGGCTCTGCTCGTTTAGCTACGCGTTTTAGGTAACTTGGGTGTCTGGCGTACCAATTACGCTGAGCGATAACGCGATTGTTTTGTGGAATGTCAAAGGTAAGCTGGTGACGAATACGCGGCCAAATATTGTTTTCGTTGGCAATTCTTTCTTTTAATGATTTATTTAAAGAAAACTCAACATCAGCAATAGGATGAATTACATCAATACTTTCGTCTACTAACAATGCTTGGTTAATTTCTGCGGTATTAGCGATGTATTCTGCTTGATTACTGCTCTCATCGGCGTTAGACGTTAATGTACTTTGACAGCCACTAAGCAATATATTAACAGAGACGAGACTTGATAATAAAAGATATTTCTTGGATAACTTCACGGAAAATTTCATCGATAACTACTAAATATCAGGATTAAAGAAGGAATAATTCAGCAGAATATCATAATTACTTGCCTGTTAGAACTGATCTTTCCACTGGCGGATGGTACTAAATACTTCTGTGGCATTATTATATTTAGTGACAGAACTGCTTTTTGGATGAGTATTTCTAAAATTATCAGCGGCAAGTATTATCTCTTTTTGACTACAGCGTAAAAAAGGATTTATCTTTTTTTCTAAGCCAATAGAACTTGGAATAGTTCGTTGATTCTGAAGGCGTAAGCTTTTAACTTGTGCGGCGTATTGTTGCAGGTCATCATTCATTGGCTCAACCGTTAACGCAAAAGCTAAATTTTCTTGTGTGTATTCGTGTGCACAATAAACTAGAGTGTTATCAGCTAACTCAGCGAGTTTATTTAATGAATTGTGCATTTGTTTAGGAGTACCTTCGAACAGTCGACCACAGCCACCTGAAAATAAGGTGTCACCACAAAATAGTATCGGCTGTTCATTTGAACCGTTGTTAACATAGGCTATATGCCCTTTTGTATGGCCAGGTAAATCAAGTATGTTAAATTGACAATTAAATTCAGCTAAAACAATGTCGTCATTTTCACTGAGCTTTTTATCAAGGTAAGCAATGTTTTCATTGGCAGGCCCATAAACGGTAACCGCAACGTTTTTATTTATCGCATAATTTTCGACGTAATCCAGTAATGTCTTTATACCACCTACATGATCTTTATGGTGATGGGTTATTAAAATACTATGCAATACCAGCTTGTTCTGCTCAATATATTCAATGCAGATCTTACCGTCACCGGGATCAACTAAGGCCAATGCGTTACTGTGCTCTGAACGAATCGCCCAAATATAGTTATCATTAAATGCACTTATGGCTTCAACACTTAATGTATTATCATCGGTTTTAATGTTTGACATCTGGAGTAATCTCCTGAGTTAGGTATATACTTTAATTATACTAATTTTTTCTTAAATTAAATACTTACTTTATGAAACCAGCCTTAGCGTTTCGTCAACCACATTATCCTAAATCATGGCAAGATTTACCAAACGGTGAACTTGTTTTGTCTGCTATTGAAGAGGAATTACGTCCTTGGTGGCAAAAGTTTTTTGGTTATCATCTTGTTAAATTAGGTCATTTAAGCGGAGAGATACAAACGCCATTGTGCACTATTGCACATCAGGTTTGTATTACGCCAAAAAAAGAGGGCGATATAATCGGTGAAATTGATGACTTGCCTTTATTAGAACACAGTGTCGATGTTTGCTTGTTAAGTCATGCTTTAGAGTTTTCTCTTGATCCGCATCATGTTATTCGTGAAGCGAATAGAATATTAATTCCCGATGGTTATTTAGTCATAACAGGTTTCAATCCGTTTAGTTTGGCTGGACTTAATCGACTTATTCCTTACAGAAGACAAAATTCGCCTTGGAATGAACATTTTTTTTCAGCCATGCGTGTTAAAGATTGGTTACACCTTATGGGGTTTGAAATTCTAGCGGATCAGCGGTGTTTACATACCAGCTTAATTGGCAATATGAGTGAACACTTTATTGCAACGAGTTGGCGAAAGTTTGCCAATAATTATTTAACTTCATTTGGCTCTGTTTATGTCATCGTTGCTAAAAAAAGAGTATTGCCTTTAACGCCAATAAAACCTAAATGGAAAATTAGAACTGAATTTCAGCCGGTAAAAGTGCCTACAATGCGCTTGCATAAAGACGTTCCAGTAAACAAAAAGTAGTAGTATTTAGATACGGCACAGTAAGTTTACTATGCTGGTTTATTATAGTTAACGATTCTTGAATTCATGTATTCATGTATTCAGTGCAATTTTACTTACCCAAGACGGATAAAATTTAAAACTATACTTATTGTCATGTAAAAAGATGAATTGATGTCGTATTATGCATAAAAAACTTCCATCAAAAAATTATATACGGTTAACACTATGAATAGAGCTGAGTTAGAACATTATTTAGCCTTGCTTTTAAAACCAGAGCAAATAAAAGATTTCACACCTAATGGGTTGCAAATACAGGGATGTGAGGAAATAAAAAAAATAGTAACGGGGGTTACTGCGTCACAAGCACTTATCGATAAAGCTATCGCAGAAAAAGCCGATGCAATTATCGTTCACCATGGTTATTTTTGGAAAAATGAATCTTATGTTATACGGGGCATGAAACACACACGTATAAAGTCACTATTATTGAATGATATTAATTTATTTGCTTATCATTTGCCTTTAGATATCCACCCTGAAATTGGCAATAATGCTGAACTTGCTAAGCTTTTTTCTATTGAAAACATCATGCCATTAGAGTTGGGCAATGCCAACAGTGTTGCTGTACAAGGGCAATTTTCACAAGCA
>JAWSUX010000063.1:20902-31437 GCA_033852215.1 Colwellia sp.
TGCATATTTCACCGCCAAGTAACAAACCAATTAAAACAATTGCTTGGTGCTCAGGTGGAGGGCAAAATTATATAGAATTAGCTGCAGATCAGGGGATTGACGCTTTTATATCGGGTGAAGTATCAGAGCAAACTACTCATGTTGCAAAAGAAATGGATATACACTTTTTTGCTGCGGGTCATCATGCAACTGAACGTTATGGCATTAAAGCGTTAGGTGAATTAATTGCCAAAGAGCACGGTATTGATGTGATGTTTGTTGATATTGATAATCCAGTGTAGTTAATTGCTGACTGTTAGCTAAACATAGATTTAAACCATTGCACTATAAGTCCTACCGTTTCATACCAAGCGGTAGTGGTTTGATCTAACTTCCTACCATTAGGTAAATAATAAGACCAGTTTTTTTCGCCATGTAAATCCTTTACCCAGTAACCTGTTGGTGCGGCTATGGGGTTCACACCTTGCGCTTCAAAATAATTTATTGCTCTGAGCATGTGATCTGCGTTGGTTACTAAAACAACCTGTGTGCCTAATACCCGAGGGGAAATCAATAGTGCCTCTTCTTCTGTATCTTTAGGGAAGTTTTCGGTCATTATTTTTTGCGCAGGCACACCTAACAAAACAAGTGATTTTTTTACCACTTCAGCGTTAGATATTTTATTATTACCTGAATAACCCGAGGTAATGATCCTCGCTTCGGGATGCAGTTGATAAACTCTTAAAGCTTCTACCATACGCTGTAATGAACAGGTACCTAATTGACTTGTTACTGGCAGTGTAGAAACACTGGTATGTCTACAGCCTAAAACCACAATAAAATCTACGCTATTATCCTGCTTTTCAAATGAGGGGTAATTTTTTTCTATCGGATACATTATTCGGTCAGACAAGGGGGGAAGGGTACTAATAAGTAATACTATTATGGCTAAAATAAGAGCTTTAATACTTGTTTTTGGCTTTTTTCGGTGCAGGAATAGTGCTAAAAGTAGCAACAGTAACACAATGTTAATTGGCATAATTAACACGGTAATGATTTTTTTTAAAAGAAATAAATCCATAGCAATAACGAAGTATATAAATATGTTAAAGAATATTGTCTTAATTATATCAGTTATTACTGTTTTAACAAATATCAGCCGTCTAAAAGTCTATTGCAATTAAGTGTAAAATCGGTTTAAATAGCGTTGATAATTTTTTAGAGTTAAAGTTCTAAAAGTTACACCAGAAGAGGTGCGAAACTTAGGTAAAAAACGCTTTACCATTAATGCCATAAAAGTAATGCCGTAAAGGTAATACCATCAAGGTTAGGTATGAAAAACCACAATTCAAAAAGCGTCTTTGAGGGAAGTTATCGCCGAGAACATTTAATGTGTGGCATTATTTGTTCGGTCACTAAGGCTGAATCCTTAGGGCTGTCACCTGTAGTAATTATTGCTCAATGAGCATGCAATTTTAGGTGGAGAGCTTCTGGCTGAAAAAGTTTTGCTTCTTTTTTCTATTTTACTTGTACATTTTAAAATAGGCCGCTTGCTAACTGCTCAGTCATGCTCTTCCAATAGCTAATTGATTAGAAAAACTAATATTAGCTAGATATTAAATGGGAGAATAAAATGAATTCAAAAAACCAGACCTCTGATCAATCATCTTCGTCGTTAACCGTGGCTAAATTTGGCGGTACTAGCGTTGCTGACTTTTGCGCTATGTTGCGCTGCGCTAATATCATTAAAAATGATAATACAACCCGTTTAGTTGTGGTTTCTGCCAGTGCAGGTGTGACTAATTATTTAGTGCGATTAAGCCAAAAAGACGTTCCCTTAGATGAACAAAAAGAAATAATTACCAATATTCATGCCATTCAAATAAATATAACGAAACATTTAACAAGTGACGTTGAAGAGGCCTTAAATCAAGAAATTACTAACTTACTTGATGAGTTAAGCGGTTATGCATTAGCACAATCACTGCACCATAGTGCAAAAACTACAGATGCTATTTTGTCTTTTGGTGAACAACTAAGTTCACGTATTTTTGCGCAAGTATTACAGTCAATTGGTATTGCCGGTGAATACTTTAATGTTCAACAAGTAATGAAAACGAATAGTTTATTTGGTAAAGCAATTGTTGATATAAAACAGTTAACCACACAATGTCAGCAATTATTAGCTCCTAAATTAGTTAATAAAGTTATTGTGACTCAAGGCTTTATTGGACAAGACGCATTAAACAATACAACAACATTAGGCCGCGGCGGCTCAGATTATAGTGCAGCACTATTGGCTGAAGCGCTTAATGGTAATAATCTTGCTATTTGGACTGACGTAGTTGGTATTTTTACTACCGATCCCCGTATTACCGATCAAGCAAGAGCAATAAAAGAAATCAGCTTTGGTGAAGCCGCTGAAATGGCGACCTTTGGTGCTAAAATATTACACCCCGCGACACTTATTCCTGCAATGCGCTGTAATATTCCTGTTTTTGTTGGTTCAAGCAAAGAGCCTGAAAAAGGCGGAACACAAATTAGAAAAAAAGTAGCTTCAAATCCAACGTATCGCTCTATCGCCTTAAGACGTGAACAAACATTAGTAACGGTTAAAAGCCCTGCTATGTTACATGCGAGTGGCTTTTTAGCACAAGTTTTTGGCATTTTAGCTAAACATGAGCTCAGTGTTGATTTGATCACCACCAGTGAAATTAGTGTCGCGTTAACTTTTGACAACCCAAGTGGTTCAACACAGGCATTGCTGACCTGTGCAGTACTTGAAGAGTTAGAACAATTATGTGAAGTAACCGTTGAACATGGTTTGTCGTTAGTTGCCGTTATAGGTAATGGTTTAAATTGCGCAAAAGGCATAGGGCAAAGCATATTTGAAACGATTAACGACATTGATATTCGTTTGATTTGTCATGGTGCAAGTGCAAATAACTTGTGCTTTTTAGTAAATGAACATGATGCTAATCCTGTTGTTGAAAAGTTACATAATGCGTTGTTTTCATAATAGTTTAAATATATTAATAAGCTAGAGTTTTAATAATGGTTTGTTGTATACGGTAAGTGATTTAATCACTTGCCGTATCTATCTAAAATATTCAGTACTTATAATAATTTTTCAATATCAGCCGCAATGGTTTCAGGTTTGGTCGTTGGCGCATATCGTTTGATTACTTCTCCATGGCGGCTCACTAAAAACTTAGTAAAATTCCACTTAATTGACTTTGAGCTTAAAATACCAGGAGCCTGTTGTTTAAGGTAGTTAAACAATGGGTGAGCGTTATCACCATTGACCTCTATTTTATCAAATAGAGGGAATTTTATATTAAAGTGCAAATCACAAAACTGCTTAATTTCTTCATTACTACCATTTTCTTGTTGTTTAAATTGATTACAGGGGAAGGCTAAAACCTCGAAACCTTGTGGGCCAAGATCAGCATAAAGTTTTTGTAACCCTTCATATTGTGGCGTGAAACCACATTCACTCGCGGTATTAACAATCAGTAACACCTTATTGCTAAACTCACTTAATAGTACTGTTTCATTATTATTTTTGGCTGAAAATTGATAAATATTACTCATAATTATTAATCCCTATTCTGTCATTATTGATCATGCTTAACATTATTAAAGTAAATATAGCAGCGTGCAATTTAATTGTAAGTGACTTGGGTATATATTTAAAAAATCACCATTACAAAGTAACTAGAGCAAATTTAAAAACTCACGTAAACTGATCCCATTAAACAAATGTAGGAAAATCGAAAAATGAAAGTAGCATTTATTGGCTTAGGCGTTATGGGTTACCCAATGGCAGGGCATTTGAAAAAGGCTGGTTATCAAGTTTGTGTTTATAATCGTAACAATGAAAAAGCGCTTGCATGGCAAGATGAATTTGGTGGTGAAATTGCCGCTACGCCGGCTTTAGCTGCCGAGCATTGTGATATTGCCTTTTGCTGTGTAGGTAATGATGATGATGTTCGCCAAGTTGCGTTAGGTGCAGATGGCATTTTTTCAGGCTTAAGCAAAGGCAGTATTTTGGTTGACCACACGACTGCTTCTGCCGAATTGGCGCGTGAATTAGTTGAAGTTGCTAGTGAACAAGGCAAATACTTTTTAGATGCTCCCGTTTCAGGAGGGCAAGCAGGGGCGATAAATGGTGCGCTTACGGTAATGGTTGGCGGTGACGAAGCAGTATTTACTAAAGTTGAGCCAGTGATGGCTGCATTCGCGCGTTTTAGCCAACTAATGGGATCTGTAGGCGCTGGTCAATTAGCTAAAATGGTTAATCAAATTTGTTTTGTTAATACCGTGCAAGGTTTAGCGGAAGGTTTGAATTTTGCGCAAAAAGCAGGGTTAGATACAGAGAAATTACTTGAGACCATTGGCAAAGGTGCAGCAGGGTCTTGGCAAATGGATAACCGTGGTAAAACAATGTGCGCGCGTGAATTCGATTTTGGTTTTGCTGTTGACTGGGTAAGAAAAGATCTCGCTATCGCTCTTGAAGAAGCTGAAAAAATAGGTGCTGATTTAACAGTTACCAAGCAACTTGATGGTTATTATGAAGAAATTCAAGAAAATGGTGGTAATCGTTGGGATACCTCAAGTCTAATTTCTCGTTTTGAAAAGTAAGAGTTATGCTAGCTAATCGCCATTATTTCCTCCACTTAATAAATACTTACACATATACTTATTAAGTGGAGGTTACTTGTAGTGGTTAACTACCCTTGGAGAAATTCATACAAGGCCTTTAACACCGACATTTTTGCGTTATCTGTTTCATGTTCGTGCGCTAAATTCTCAATTTTCATCATAAATTCATCTATAGATAAAATACCTTTACCGCCATACTGCAGCTTGTTTTGACAATACTGCTGCCATTTTTGTTGCTCTTCTGTTGATAAAGTATATGGATAGTTTCTGGCTCTATAACGAAATAATAATACCTTTAAACGTTCATCTTGAAATTGAAACGGGTGGTTCGCTAATTGCTCTGGTGATAAAGAATGCAATATATCCATTTGCGCTTTATCGCTATGACTAAAGAAGCTACCACCGTATAGCGCTTGCTCAGCATCAACGTCATTATTATCAAAATCTGACGTAGCAAAAACGTCACTTAACTTATCTCTTAACTCGGCATGTTTTTTTAATATAGCTAAGTTTGCTAAGCAAACTTCTCTAGGTATTGCTAATCGATCAGCATTTTCAGGTAATAGCGTTTTTGCGGGTGCTATAACTGGGCATTTATTTACATGAATAAGCTTAATTGGTATTGGCTGCTCACCAGGCGCTAAATCGTCATGGCGGGTATATAAACGTGCTTTAATCTCTTCACTGCTTAGGCTTAATAAAGACGACATATCACGTGCTAAATCGACACAAATTACCGCATTTTTATTTATCGGGTGGTAAGTGACGGGCGCAAACCAACTTGTACAACCGTGCGCTGATGATATTTTACTTGAGGTGTGCACAATAGGTGTCATATCAGCAGTATTGATTAAGTCTTTAACTTGGTTTTTATTCTTTAGATTAAAAATGAAATCATAGAGCTTAGGCTGTTTTTCTTTAATTAACTTGGCCATCGCTATAGTGGCATAAACATCACTCATCGCGTCATGGGCAGACTCATGGCTTATGCCATTCGCCTTGGTTAATAATTCTAAGCGAAAGCTCACCACCTCTTTACCGTCTCGCTCAATTGTTGGCCATTCTATGCCTTGAGGGCGTAATGCATAACACGCACGCACCATATCGATAATATCCCAACGACTATTACCATTTTGCCATTCACGTGCATAAGGGTCGTAAAAATTACGATAAAACAAATAGCGGCTTACTTCATCATCAAAGCGAATATTGTTATAACCAGCAACACAAGTATTAGGAGCAGAAAATAAACTATGAATGCGTGCGGCAAACTCAGCCTCGGGTAAACCTTCACGCTGTGCTTTTTGTGGTGTAATGCCGGTAACCAAACAAGCTTCTGGATGCGGTAAATAATCAACAGGCGGCTGGCAATAAAACATTTCAGGCTCACCGATAATGTTTAAATCGAGATCGGTTCGAATACCAGCAAATTGAGAAGGTTTATCAACTTTAGGTGATATGCCCCAAGTTTCATAATCGTGCCACAGGATTGAAGGGGGTGAGCTAGTGTTACTTTGAATGATCATATGTGATGTTAACTTGTTGTTTTTATTTGGTTATGATTTCATATTAAACGCGAGTAGTTATTTTATATTTTCTTACGTGACATTGTCTGACAGCTCAAATGTGCACTTGGTGGTGTATTTAGAAGAATATGATTGTGCCCCTTTGTGGGCGAGATGCACATTCAGTCAATTTAAATAACATAATATCATAGGAAATACTTATGAGTTTAACTGTGTCGCAAATAAAAATATTTCATGGCAAGTCTTAAGTCAAAATGTAGTGTCATAGTTAACTATATCACTAAATATTAACAGTTTGGTTTGGTTGATAGTGAGGGGGGAGTAGGTGTTAGGATATCTACTTTAAAAGTTCTTGTTATCGTTAGTACTTTTCCGCTACCATCAAATAACGAGGCATTCAAGCTGGAAAAATAAAAGTTAGTTTTTTTTCTCAGAATTTTTGTCAACAGTTTTTTCTGTTAGTGAAGTGTTATGTTTTAAATTAGGAGCAAGGAGATATAAAGATGGAAATAATTAACCCTATTTTTGCATTAGTTCTACTAACTTTTATTATTGGTTTTAGTCTTGGTGGCTCACGGCTTATAAGTGCTAAAAAAGGTCATGTAGATCGTCGATATTTTCGGTTGATGTCAGAATATACTCCCCCTGAGTATTCAAAAAAGCTTGAACGAAATTTTTCAAACCTATTGGAATTCCCAATTATATTCTATGTGGGGTGCCTATTAAGTATTGTGTTAAACGTTAGCAGCCCGCTGCTAATATTATTGGCTTGGGCTTTTGTAATTTTACGTTTCATACATTCAGTTATTCATGTTACTTATAATTATCCATTTCATAGGTTTTACGCTTTTTTAGCTTCAACGCTTGCTTTGGTAGCAATGTGGATAGAGTTGTTTATTCTAATAAAATAATTCATAACAAACTAATAAATAAAGATAAAACAGTTTACTGTTTTCGCTCGTTAATATTTTTGTAAATTAATTTTTAGCCTACTATTTGGGCGTTGGCATTTTAGGAGGGGTTAGGTATGGGACAGCAATATTCAGAAATTTCTGAGAGAAACATTCAATTTATCAATGAACAAAAAATATTTTTTGTAGGAACTGCAACTGAAGATAGTCGGGTGAATATTTCACCCAAAGGCATGGATTCTTTTAAAGTATTAGGAGCCAATAGAGTTATTTGGTTGAATGTGACAGGTAGTGGCAATGAAACATCGGCACATATTCAACAACATAATCGAATGACGATTATGTTTTTAGCATTTGACGGTAGTCCCAATATATTACGATTATACGGAAAAGCTCGGGTTATCCATCAAAGCGATGCTGAATGGGAGGAGTTATCTTCTCACTTTACATTACTGCCTGGTACAAGACAGATATTCGATTTATCCGTTGATCTTGTGCAAAACTCTTGTGGTATGTCTGTTCCACTTTATAGTTATGATGGCGATAGAAGCCAACTTAAAGATTGGGCTGTTAAGCAAGGTGATTCTGGCATTAAGAAGTATTGGGAAAAGAAAAACCAAAAAAGTATTGATGGCTTAGACACTAAGATCCTTGAAAAAAACATCGAATAAACCATAGTAAATTTGCTCAGTACTATTGAGTATATTTGTGCACAGCTAGCAATGAGTGTCTACATTGCGGAAAAATCAAATTAGAAGGTATAAGCGGTCGAGACATCAAAAACAAACTGTTTTTCTGTAATACATTGTTAACTAATGATAAAGTGTTGTTGTGTTTTACTCCTCTATCGCTTATCCTAGCCAACGATATTATTACTTGTTAACTGGGTGTTGGTTAAAGCAGCAGACAAAACGAGTAAGTGAGTTTGTACTGCTCTCAGGCTTTTATAGATCAAAGTTGCCTTAGTTTGTCTGCTTTTGTTTTGAGTTTTCATGAAAGTCTATTTCACGCGTAATGAGGCCGTATTACTAAAATCTGACACTTCATCATCTTTATATGCTTGTACTCGATAAACATAATTACCTATTGATAAGCCGCTGATATCATCAGAAAATGAAGTGATATCCCCAGCAACAATCGCAATACGAGAGAATTCTGTACTCCCTTTGCGTTTTGTACCGCGCTCTATAAAAAATCCCAGCTCGACTGAAGAATTATCTAACCAACTCAAATTAGCCATATCTCCACTTTGCTCCGCAACCAAATTACTTGGTGCTATCATAGAGCCGGGTTCGGGATTTGGTTCTGGTTCTGGTGTTGTTGAGTCAACCGTTACCTTGATGATTTCTGAGGCGGCTTCGTTAACAGAATTAACTACTTTCACTCGGTAGCTGTACTGGCCTGTTTCAGGCACTGTATCTGTATAGCTAGTTGTGTCTTCGCTCAAAGTAGCGACAATTTCAAATTGAATTCTACCTCGACGTTTAATACCTCTTTCAACGTCAAAATGTGTTTCTACATTATTATCATCTTGCCAGTTCAATATCACATTCATACCGTCGACTTGCGCAAGAAATTCACTTGGCGTAGTCAAAACGAAGGGATCAATAATACTCATGTCAACAGTAGCAGTATTCATCGCACCAGCATTATCAGTCACTGTAAGAGTCACAGTATAATCACCGCCCGCAGGATACGCATATTGCACTGTATCACCAGTGCGTGTTTCTTCATTACCAAAATTCCATGCATAGCTGGTTATGCTGCCATCATTATCGTAGGAAGGTGAACCACTGAACGTTATCACTTCATCAATGTTATAGCTGCTTGCCATCTCTTCAATGACAGCGGCAGGCACATCATTGGTAACAGGGTTTAAGGCATAATTAACCGCTGCTTGTGCATTAATCAAACCATGCCCGAAGACGTTATCATCTCCGTTTTCGCCAATGTCGGTTGCGGTTGAGAAAATGCCATTTTCAAGCTCCTTAACTGTGATATTGGGATTGGCGGCCACCATAAGTGCTGCAATCCCTGCAGCTAATGGAGAAGAAAAAGAAGTACCGCTGTAATAAACATATCGATTGTTAGGGTAGGTGGTCAGAATACTAACCCCTGGCGCAGTAATATCAACAAAAGTTCCCCAATTTGAGAAACTCGCTCTGTTGTCGTCTTGGTTAGTAGCACCGACACCAATGAAGCTAGTATAGTCAGGGAACGACGTAAAATCCTGTCCATCATTACCTGCTGACATAAACAACAAACCATTGCGAGAACGCAAATATTGAGCAGCAGAATCAATTGTGGCGTATTGAATGCCGCCGTAGCTCAAGTTGACTACACGAGCACCCTTATCAGCCGCATACTCAATACATGTTGCCATAGTGGAAATATAGGCTGAGCTATTGCCATCACTAATTGCAATTCGCACCGGAATAATATCAACATTCCAATTCACCCCAGCTACGCCTGTCGCATTATTACCAACGGCTCCCAAAGTTCCTGCCGTACCTGTTCCATGGCCATTGGCATCGTATATGTAAGTTGAGCCATCATGTGCATTATAGGCCAAATCACTGCGAAGGTTGGGGCCTAAATCAGGGTGGTTAACATCAAATCCTGTATCACAAACAGCAACTAAAACACTGTTGTTGCCCGTTGTAATATCCCACGCTTGCTGATTATTAACATTATTATGGTGCCATTGATTACCGAAGTTCGTGTCATTGGGTTGTAAAGTGGGCGGAACAGCATAATCGGGCTCGGCAAATTCGACAAAACCGCTGTGTTTAAGGATATTAGCAATGGCTATTTCGCGCCCTTTTTGTTGAAAAGTAGCAATGGTGATTTGACTTCCAGCCAAGGTTTTCTCTGCCAGCAAACCTTGGCTTCTTAGCAAAGCATTTAGGCCTTTCAATTCATTGGCAGAGGCATTGGCAATTTTTTTATAAATCACTGTGCCGTGCCGAATAGTGTATGTATCATTTGTTGTAGCTAAAA
Organism: Colwellia sp.; assembly: GCA_033852215.1. GTDB lineage: Bacteria > Pseudomonadota > Gammaproteobacteria > Enterobacterales > Alteromonadaceae > Colwellia. The sequence continues at coordinate 30,984 of JAWSUX010000063.1, forward strand.
CACTTGATGTTATCAAAAAAGTTAAAAGCACTAGCAAGTATTTTAAGTTCGATGTTACACGACAAAATTGGTACATGAGAGATCTCCAATACAAATAATTTTGATATCGATTAAGTTAACCTATGACTATTAAAAATCACGCATATTTCATGCCGTTTGACGAAACTTAAATTTATTCAAAGAGTTCTTAACTGGCGGGAGGACAGCATAACAATAAGTGTAAAATATATTGACACCACAGATATGGATTATATCTATTATTACAGTTTTCGCTCAAGGAGCTTACTTAATATTTCTGAAATGTCCTTATCAAGTACCGTAACGCTGAACTGATGATATTCTAGCTTGGTTCCATACTGGTAAAGCAATAAAGAGTCATCTATGGCGTTATTAATATAGATAATAGAATTAACTATTCTCTTCAATCTATTCCCCAGGGCGGGATTATGCTTTG
>JAWSUX010000444.1:0-1778 GCA_033852215.1 Colwellia sp.
GAACAGCAAGAGCAGTTAAGTGAATTTTCTTTTGTTGATGCTACAGGGCAAATAAGCAACATTATTTTAGCTGACTTTGATTCGACAACTAAGCCTGATATGTCGTTGTTTGACTTTAACTTGCCACAAGGTGTCAGACTTGAAGACAAGCGATAACAATGTAGACGTGAATGCAGGCGAGTCAGGGCAGGCGAGTTTTTTTGATGATGAAAGCGCGGCATCAGGTGAGATAGAAAAAAACGAAGCCTTTATGCCGTTGGCGGCCAAAATGCGACCTGCAACACTGGCCGACTACGTTGGTCAGCAGCATATATTAGCGAAAGACTCACCACTTGCACATGCTATTGCTCAAGGACATTGCCACTCGCTAATTTTTTGGGGCCCGCCGGGTAGTGGTAAAACAACCCTCGCCGAAATAATTGCTCATCATGCCGATGCTGATATTGAACGCGTGTCTGCGGTAACCTCTGGTATTAAAGAGATTCGTGCTGCGATTGAAAAGGCGAAAATACAGGCGAAAGGGCAAAATTTACCTAATGGCCAGATAGAAAAACGTCGTACGGTATTGTTTGTTGATGAAGTGCATCGATTTAATAAAGCTCAACAAGATGCCTTTTTACCGCATATTGAAGATGGCACTATCATTTTTATTGGTGCGACGACAGAAAATCCCGCGTTTGAATTGAATCAAGCATTGTTATCTCGAGCACGTTTATATACGTTGAAAAAACTCAGCTCTGACGATTTATCTTTAGTACTTCATCGCGCGATTACGTTATGTGAAAAAGAGCAGCAATTAACCATTGTACTTGATAATGATGCCAAGCAGAGTTTGCTTAACCGCGGTGATGGTGACGCTAGACGTTTATTGAACTTACTGGAAAATGCACTTGATAGTGCAGCGGTAGAACATGTTGAAGACACAGCACTTAAAACAATCACCGTTGATCTTATCGCTCAAGTCGCAGGCTCTAAAATAGCCTTGTATGATAAAGGCGGCGATGCCTTTTATGATCTCATTAGTGCTTTTCATAAATCAGTACGAGGCTCAGACCCTGACGCTGCGCTATATTGGTATGCTCGAATTTTAACGGCAGGTGGCGATGCACTTTATGTTGCTAGGCGTTTATTAGCGATTGCTAGCGAAGATATTGGCAATGCCGACCCTAGGGCAATGCAATTAGGTATTAATGCGTGGGATACTTTTCATCGCGTTGGCCCAAGTGAGGGCGAACGTGCGATTGCTCAAGCTACTGTGTATATGGCTCTGGCTCCGAAAAGCAACGCGGTTTATCAAGCTTTTAATAAAGCAAAAATATTAGCAGAGCAAACCAATACCCTTGATGTACCGTTACATTTAAAAAATGCGACTAGCAGCATTACTAAAGAATTAGGTCATGGTGAAACATACCGTTATGCTCATGACGAAATTAATGCTTTTGCTGCAGGAGAAAATTACTTTCCTGAAGCGTTGGCTCAAGGTGACTCTTCACATACTCGCCTTTATCAACCAACAGAACGTGGCCTTGAAAAAAAACTAAAAGAGAAACTTGAATATTTACAGCAATTAAATGGGAGTAGCCATGAGCAACGTTATTAGTAACTATACCTTATATGCTTTTGTTGCAATAGGTGGTGCGTGTGGCGCAAGCTTACGCTTTTATATTTCGCAATTAGTCTTAAATTGGCTCGGGAAAGGCTTTCCTTTTGCGACATTGATGGTTAATATCATCGGCTCATTTGTTATGGGTTTATTATATCAACTCATTGAACATGAA
>JAWSUX010000445.1:0-1062 GCA_033852215.1 Colwellia sp.
GATACGGCCATAGTGAACTTGTTTTTAGTTTGAAATGCATATTGTAGCAATTCTTTTATTTCATCCATCATGGCAACAAAACAAGGATCAAGATGCCCTATGGTTGGCCTTGCTAAAGCGGATAGTACCCTAGCGCTAACATCAGAAGGACCAGGTCCCATTAATATACGTTGAGGGGGGAAAAAAGATGAAATAGCCATGTAAATTCTCGCTTAGGGTTAACTAATAAGTGTCATTTGGCGTCTACTCTATCACTCCTACCATTATTTATTAAATTAATTATTCTTATCCTAATTATTCATTGACTAAATAGATATAATTTCAATCTATAAAAGTTATTCTTTGTGCCTTTACAGTAAAAAATAATAATCGTCACTTCTTTGGCAAGGTACGTGCTTACTGATATGATACTCGCCATATAATAACTACCTAAATGCTAAATATGGCTCTTAAAGCAACGATCTACAAAGCAACAATTGAACTAGCTAATATGGATCGTAACTATTACGACTCTCTTCAGCTAACGATTGCTAGGCATCCCTCAGAAACAGAGCAAAGGTTAATGGTGCGCCTCATTGTTTTTATACTTAATGCCCATCCTGATTTACAGTTTGGCAAAGGTTTAAGTGATGAAAGTGAAGCAAGTATTTGGCAAAAAACCTACAGTGACGAAATCCTTCTATGGATTGAACTAGGACAACCCGATGCCAAGCGCTTAAAAAAAGCCTGTAATCAAGCAAACGAGGTGAAACTATATTGTTATGGCAGTGGTATTACTACTTGGTGGTCTCAGGTTGAACTGAGCATGAATAAGTTTGAACGTTTAACCATTGAACAATTCGAACCAGATACTTGTGAAACACTGGTTAAGCTATTAAACCGTAATATGGATCTTCAATGTAGTATCCAGGATGGTCAATTATGGCTAACCTCTGGTGATGAAACTTTTCTCATTGAGACTAAAAAGCTAAAATAAGGCAAGGCTTGCAAATAAACAATCGTTTTTACAAAATAAAGTGCATTAGAGTTAGAAGGCGTTATGCTAAAAAAAAAATTAACTAA
>JAWSUX010000446.1:0-3165 GCA_033852215.1 Colwellia sp.
AGTTGGCTGCGTTCGTGCCTCACTGTTTTAGCCAACAATTATCAGCCGCTTAACGCGGCGTTGAGGCTGTAGAATTTATCCAAAAAGACACTTTTTAGTGTCTTTTGTCGTTTTAGCTCTTTACTCAACAAATATTATTGATGCCAGATCTCGGTTGTGATCTAATAGATATTATTCACCCACTGTAAAACTTCATGGCAAACTACAAACCTGATCTATCCTGCCAAAACAAGTTCATTCCCATCGATTTCTCACAGCAAATCGTGCCTGGTACATTTGAGTATGCGCTATCTCACCTTGTTGATAACAAGCTTGATTTAACTCGCTTTGATGCGTGGTATCACAATGATGAGCGCGGCGCGGCAGCCTATCCACCCTCGGTTATGTTGAAGATCATATTGTTTTCCTATTCTCGTGGATTAATTTCCAGTCGACGCATTGCTGATGCCTGTGCAACCAATATTACCTTGATGAGTTTATCTGGCGATGTTCAGCCGCACTTCACCTCTATTGCCTCCTTTGTGTCGAGGATGAGTGAACAAATTGCGCCATTGTTTACGCAGGTATTAATGATTTGTGATGAAGAAGGTTTGATTGGGCGAAACATGTTTGCTATTGATGGTTGCAAGATAAAGTCCAATGCTAGCAAGGAATGGAGCGGTACGTTTGAAGAGCTTGGTCGCAAACAAACGAAATTAGAAAAGGCGAGTCAACGTATTTTAGCGCGTCATCAGTCACAAGATAGTATGCCTGAAGAAGAGATAGCGCATGACTTAAAACAAAAGGCCAAACTAGATAAAAGTGCCGACAAGATAGCAGCGTTTTTAAAAGTGGGTAAAGAAAAACTGGGTAGTAAAGGCAAACCTGTTAAAAGTAATATAACTGACCCAGACAGTGCCAAGATGACTACATCGAAAGGCACTATTCAAGGCTATAATGGCATTGCGATAAATGACGATAAGCACCAGATTATTTTACAAGCCCAAACATGGGGCTCTGTGGGAGAGCAACAAACCTTAAAGCCAGCAATCGAGCAATTAGAAAAACAATTGAGTGCATTGAATACTCCAAATGCATTGAAAACAGCCAAGTTTACGGCAGACAGTGGCTTTCACAGTGAGGTAAATCTTGAATATATGGCAACCACAGGGCTTGATACCTATATAGCCGACACACAGTTTAGAAGTCGGAATCCCTTGTTTAAAGTAAGTGAAACTTATCACACAGAAAAAGAGAAACGACGATTAAAACGCAGTAAAGGTAGACCAAGGTTATTTACTGCTGCTAATTTTCATTTTGATAAAAATACGCAGCAATGTCGTTGCCCAGCAGGTAATGACATGTGGCGCAGTGGCAACCATGTCAAAAGTGGTGAGCGTATTTACACCCGTTTCACCGGTTATTTGAAAGACTGTAAGCATTGCCCCCTGCAAAAACAATGCATGCGTAAACCACCCAATAAAACAGGGCGACAAGTACAGTTTTTACATAATAACCCACTCAAAATCCTGTCATATACGGATAAAATGAGAATAAAAATAGACAGCCCGATCGGCAGACGACAATACAGTAAACGATTGGGCGCAATCGAGCCTGTTTTTGGTAATATTACCGTGAACAAGGGTATGAATAAATTCACTTTGCGTGGACAAGAAAAAGTGAATAGCCAATGGCAAATGTATTGCCTAGTACATAACATTGAAAAGTTAAGAAATAGCCTACATTAAAGCGAAAAGCCCTGAACACCCCACAAAATAGCCCGAAAAAGACCAAAACAAGCAGAAAATCCGCCACCATTCAACAATTAACGATATCAAAATAAAAATCTCCAAAAACGTAAACGTTTTTGATTGTTAAAAGAAAACAAGCCAGTTAAAATATTTCGATTAAAAAATAACATAAAAAACGAGTAATTCTACAGGCTCGTTGGGCATCCAAAGCTCTCTATCAAGGAGGAGTAGTAAATGATACTTAAAATAATTATTGGCGTTATCTTTGTCCCTCTAATTCTGATGAATGTAATTGGGCCTTTCATCATTAAAAAAGTCCAAAAGCTTCCAGCAAGAATTAGCTTCAATAAGCATAATGAGGATGAGTTCTTATTAAGTAGAGATGAAGAGTACCATTACCTTAATGATAAAATAAAAAAGTTGGGGTTTGAATATATTGGTTCATCCTTTATGGAAGATAGTCACACCCAAACAAATTTTTCGTTGTACTCCAATGAAAGTGACCTGACTTGTGCAATGGTTGTATCAATGGTTAGTAATGTGAAATCAATTACCTATATCGAGTATTCACAGACATATTCAGATGGCTCCATGTTAGATGTTAGTAATGCTGATCAAGTCTCTGCATATCCAAAAATGGATCTTAAAATAGCGGCTCGTTATCCGGAGACATCTGATCCAGAGCAACTCTATAATATATTTAATAAGCTAAAGAAAAGCATCAAAAACTCATCTAGTCCCATTCCCTATGATAAGGCGACAGGTTTTGAAATGGTCGAAGACTTTATGGCTAAAGAATCGGATGTACTCGTTAGCAAAGGCTATTGCAACGATGAGATCGACGGTGAAGGAAAAAGATCACTCACATTCAAGGGGGCATGCATTTTAACCTGGAAGAGCGCTTTTCCGGGTAAGAATATTCTCAACATAGTGAATTTGGCCTATGCGAAAAAACTATTGAAAAATGCATAACAAAGTAATTAAACTCTTATCATATCCTTATGTTGTGTTATTTGGTTACAATTTCGATCAGCATACTAAAAGATTGGGGCAGCCATAAACTGGTGATTAAAATAAACATTAGGACAGCCAAACTTTGTTGGTAGTAGTTAACTAGGAAGTAATTGGCGGTAACAGTATCTTTACCATGCTGATAAAAATTTTTAATAACATGGCACTGCCAACCCACTTGAAATTCATTAGTGAGCAATAGCTGTGTTTCTATACGTTTCCCATCTGGTGAAGGGAAACGTGGTAGGTCTAGTTTGAGCCATTTTGAAAAAGCATTTGTTACGCTTATGATTACTGTGAATATATTAACGAACCAGTAAGTGTTTATTGTCATGGTAAACACTATTCAGTTGTTTACTCATTAGATTGCTTGTTTTTGGCTTTATGTTTAGCTGCTTCGCAATATCAGTAAAATGACTTAATG
>JAWSUX010000447.1:0-1120 GCA_033852215.1 Colwellia sp.
CTTTAGATACTAAAACAACAACTTCTGGATTAAATTCAATGCACTGCTTAAGCATAACATCGACACTAGCATTAGCGGTTAAACTGACGACAGTAAACTTATCACGGTGGCGGCGAACAACATCTAGCGTACTTTGCCCTATCGAGCCGGTAGAGCCTAAAATACAAAGCTGACGTTTATTTCTGCTTGCTTTCAATTTATTTGGACTCAAAATTTACGCCCAATCGAGTAAAATATAACAAAGTGCAAAAATAGGTGCTGTTGCTGTTAGACTGTCTATTCTGTCTAAAATACCGCCATGACCAGGTAAGATTTTACCGCTATCCTTTATACCTGCTTGACGTTTAAACATACTTTCGGTTAAGTCACCTAATACTGAAACAGTGCTAATAAGCACAGCAATAAATAAAGCGCTAATAAATTGCTCTGCAGACCATTGCAAATAAGCCCCTATACTTATAGTAAGTAAGGCAGCACAAACAACCCCGCCGAAGAAACCTTCAAGGGTTTTACCTGGGCTGACATTAGGCATAAGTTTACGCTTGCCAAATGCTTTTCCAACAAAATAAGCACCTATATCTGCACTCCATACCAACAAGAATAAAAACATTAATAATTGTGCACCATGAAAAGCATCAATAAAGTGGTTGTGACTGCGTAAAACCATAAAAGCAAGCCAGGTAGGAACCAAAGTACACCAACCAAATATAGCAATAACTAGAGGGCTTTTAGCCCAAACTGCGGTAGATTTAGGATAAGAAAACATTAATAACGTCGCTAATAACCACCAAGCAACACTCAGCCATAACAACCATAAAGCATGTTCTTGTAAACCACCTAAAATGAGCCATAAGTCCGCTGGTGGTGTAAACAGCCAAAGAGTCGTAATTAACAATACCGTCAGCGCAACATAAAAAAGACGTTTTACTTGAGTTTTTAAGCCAATAAAAGCGCTCCACTCCCAGGCTCCAATAGCAACAATGGCCAATAAAAGACTAGAAAAATACATTAATGGTAAATAGAAAATAGCCAAAATAGCAGCAGGTGCTAATATTAATGCCGTAATAATTCGTTGTTTTAACAAAGGTAACCCTTATTGTAGTTATAAGCTTAAATTACG
>JAWSUX010000448.1:0-683 GCA_033852215.1 Colwellia sp.
GCTTCTTTGTTAACACCTAACATCTCCTTAGAGTTATAACGAGCCTGTAGAATTTTTCTTTCAGAAAAAACAGCCTCAAAAATTATTAAAAATTAAGCCTCAAAACGCGTTGCTAGGTGAAATCTGAGGCAATATCCTACTAAAAAATGACTTTTACAGGATTTCTGAACACAAATTTCATCCGCCATTTTCTACTTTGGAGAAATTATACAGCCTCAACGCCCTATTTAAAGCCAACTTTATTTTGTTCTTGTTTATAAAGCTTTAATCCTCTAGCTTTATAATTAAATAATGCTGAATCGTGATCTAATGAACAGGTATGAACCCATACTCGCATAGTCTTAGATATTTTCCACGCATATAAAATTGCTTGTGTTAGCAAATAACCACCTAAACCCTTACCAATAAAATTTGGGGCTAGGCCAAAGTAAGCTATTTCGGTTTCTCCTGACTCGTTAGTATTTAATTCAAAATAACCAGCGATAGTCCCTTCATAATACGCCACCCAAGTTCGTAAACCTGGGTCTTTGACATATGCTTCCCATTCTTTATCTGAGTGTGATAATTTATCTATCCACTCCCATTGCTCACCAACAAGTTGATAAAGAAATTTATTAAACCTGAACTCGTCAATTTTTGCTTCTTCAATAACCAGTCCCAACGAATCTGTTTTTTCAATCAAC
>JAWSUX010000449.1:0-2557 GCA_033852215.1 Colwellia sp.
ACCTTAAGTGAACGGCATTACTGTCTAGGCAGAGCTTTTTGTTTATACAGTGTCCTCGAAAACCAGAAGAATATACGGATTTTAATTGGAATTATAAACCAACTTACAGGGATGGTTCGTTGAGTAAACCGTCCTGAAATACACCTCTTCTAGTAGCTTGGCTGTATAGCTCTTATTCAAGTTCAGCTAATCTATGCTCTAAATAATGTATGTTGGCGCCGCCATTAACAAAACCTTGGTCATTTAAAATATCTTGATGCAAGGTGATGTTGGTTTTGATGCCATCAATCACTAATTCAGACAAAGCATTACGCATACGAGCAATCGCCACATCACGGTTATCACCCCAAGTAATTAACTTGCCAATCATTGAGTCATAATGTGGGGGAACAGAGTAATCAGCGTAAACATGAGAATCCCAACGTACTCCTAAACCACCTGGAGGATGGAAGCGAGTGATTTTTCCCGGTGAAGGAATAAATGAACGTGGATCTTCAGCATTGATACGACACTCAATTGAATGACCTGAAATTTTGATATCTTCTTGAGTAAAAGATAGCGGTTGGCCTGCAGCAACACGAAGTTGTTCTTTGATCAAATCAACACCAGTGATCATTTCAGTTACGGGATGCTCAACCTGAATACGCGTGTTCATTTCAATGAAATAGAATTCACCGTTTTCATATAAGAACTCAAAGGTACCGGCACCGCGATAATTAATCTCAACACAAGCATTACAACAACGCTCACCAATTTTGGCACGCATTTCAGGTGTAATACCTGGGGCTGGAGCTTCTTCAACAACTTTTTGATGACGTCGTTGCATTGAACAATCACGTTCACCTAAGTGAACAGCTGTGCCTTTACCGTCGGCAATAATTTGAATTTCAACATGACGAGGGTTTTCAAGGAATTTTTCCATGTAAACCATATCATTTTTAAAAATAGTACCGGCTTCTTTTTTAGTTAAAGCAATAGACTCTACTAATTCTGCCTCGTTGCGAACAACGCGCATACCACGACCACCACCACCACCAGCAGCTTTAACGATAATAGGATAACCAATGCGTTTAGCATGGGCTTTATTTGCTTTATCATCGTCATCTAATGGGCCATCTGAGCCCGGTACACAAGGTACACCTGCAGCTTTCATTGCTTTGATTGCTGCAACTTTATCACCCATGATACGGATGCTTTCTGCTTTTGGACCGATAAAGGCAAAACCAGACTTTTCAACTTGCTCGGCAAAATCAGCGTTTTCAGCTAAAAAACCATAACCTGGATGAATAGCTACGGCATTAGTTAATTCTGCTGCCGTTATGATTGCAGGAATATTAAGGTAACTATCTGGCGCTGGCGCTTTACCAATACAGATAGTTTCATCAGCTAACAAAACGTGTTTAAGATTTTTATCAGCGGTTGAATGAATAGCTACGGTCTTAATACCAAGCTCTTTACAAGCACGTAATATTCTTAAGGCAATTTCGCCTCGGTTGGCAATAACAACTTTATCTAACATAGAATGACCCTTATGTCTGAATATATATGGGCTTATTCAATGATGAATAGCGGTTGATCAAATTCTATAGCATCTTCATTTTGCGCTAGAATTTCTTTAATGACACCAGATTTATCTGCTTCAATTTGGTTCATCATTTTCATCGCTTCAACAATACATAAAGTATCACCAGCGTTCACATGTTGGCCAACTTCTGCAAATGAAGGTGTCTCAGGAGAAGCTGAAGCATAGAAAGTACCAACCATAGGTGAGCGGACAATATGGCCAGTAATTACTGGCGCAGCAGTTTCAGCAGCAGGCGAAGCTACTGCCGCAGCGGCAACTGGAGTTGGAGCTGCTTGCATAACTTGTGCAGGTGCCATTGCGACAGCACCACGACTTATACGTACTGATTCCTCACCTTCAGAAATTTCTAATTCATTGATACCTGATTCTTGAACCAGTTCGATAAGTTTTTTAATTTTACGAATATCCATTGTCATACCTTAGTTGCGATTCTATTTTCATTAATAATAAGTCGGCTACTTTAAGCTAACTGTTAAAATTTGTTTTTGTTTTGAACTTTACGTTTTTATTGTCAAATGTGCTTTTGCAGCATCAAGTGCATAACGGTAACCTTGTACGCCTAAGCCACAAATAACCCCAACAGCAACATCGGATAGATACGAATGATGCCTAAAAGACTCCCTTGCATGCACATTTGAAATATGTACTTCAATAAACGGGATAGCCACGGATAACAATGCGTCGCGTAACGCTACGCTGGTATGTGTTAATGCGGCAGGGTTAATAATAATAAAATCAACTTGCTGATATGCTTGATGAATAGCTTCAATCAGTTGAAATTCTGCATTTGATTGGAAATGAGTTAATTCAATCTCGTTACTATTAGCTAATTGGCTTAGGTCATCCATTATTTCGGCTAGGCTCTGCTTGCCATAAATAGTTGGCTCACGTTTGCCTAACATATTTAAATTAGGACCATTTAAGACTAAAACTGTAAACTTTGTACTCATCTTCTGATAAAACACCGTTAAA
>JAWSUX010000064.1:0-9823 GCA_033852215.1 Colwellia sp.
AGTTTTCAATGTAATTACCTACTGTAGGGATATAGCCAAGCGGTAAGGCAGCGGGTTTTGATCCCGTCATTCAGAGGTTCAAATCCTCTTATCCCTGCCATATTTATATGACTCTTATAAATAATCTAGAAAATAAATTGTTTATCTTCTGTGATAGCAGAAATCAAATCTCTTTAAAAATTGTGTAATGCGGGTTTGGCGGAATTGGTAGACGCGCTGGATTTAGGTTCCAGTATCGCAAGATGTGAGAGTTCAAGTCTCTTGACCCGCACCAATTCAAAATAGCTAGAAAATTAAAACAAATACTCCCTTATATATCTACAACTCAACATAAATATTAAATTTACTGTTACCGGTTACTTCTATATTAAATACCTATTTATATTCGTAAAACTGCAGTACTCAGTTGATTCGAACACCCCCATGGCTTTGGCTTACAACAATACTCCACACGCATAAGCCAACGCTTTATTTTTTATCGTAGTATTAATAAAGGGAAGTTTATTAATTGCCATAAGCGCTAAATTACGCCCTGTTTTTACCAATGACGATGGATGGCTAAATGTTGCATAAAGTGCATCCATACTCGACATCATGATTAAATTATCTGTACGCCTCTTTTTTTCATAACGAGTAAAAATATGCGTTTGATGCCAAACCTCGTCATTAGCAATAGCTGTAGCAATGACCTCTTGCAGTGCTTTAACATCTTTAAAGCCTAAATTAACCCCTTGGCCTGCCATAGGGTTAATCGTGTGGGCTGCATCCCCTAATAAAAGCACTCGTTTATTTTGATAACTATTTGCATGGCGACGGGTTAAAGGAAAAGCCCCTTTATTTAATACCTTGATAGCTCCTAAACGCTTAGGAAAGTGTCTTGTAACTTCCTGTTGTAATTGGCTATTTGATAATAGACTAAGGCGTTTTATTTCATCTCGCTGGTGATACCAAACTAAAGAAGCATAACCAGTCAGTTCTTTCTGTGCTAGTTGAGCATCATTTGCCAGTGGTAAGAAAGCAACAGGACCTGTAGGTAGATATTGCTGCCAAGTAATATCTTGCTGAGATAGCTCAGTTTCTACGTTAATTAACATTGCGGATTGCTGGTAGTCCCAACCTGTAATACCAATCCCTGCCATTTGTCGCACTTTAGACTGTGCTCCATCGGCGCCAATAACTAACTTAGCCTGCAAGGTACAGCTACTTAGCTTAACTTGTGCATAGTCTTCAGTTTGTTCAAGTGAAACTAAATCTTCTGGACAAAATAATTGAATATTGAGATTAGTTTTTATTTGTTGCCATAACGCTAACTGAATTAAATGATTTTCTACAATATGACCGAGATGAGGTTGTTTAATTTCTTGGGCATTAAACTCAACATAAACGTTTTCTTGCTCCCATACAGCTAAACGCTTATATGGACAAAAACGCCACGTTTTTATTTGCTGCCAAGCACCAAGTTGGCTCAGCAAACGCTCGGAGGCAATTGAAATAGCGGATACACGAAGATCAAATGGTTGCTGGGTAAGTTCATTAGCTGAAAGTACTTTTTCAGTTTCTCTTTCAACTAATGCGACTTTTAAGCCAAGTTCAGCAAGGCTTAGTGCACTTGCTGCTCCAACCATACCTCCACCTATCACTACACAATCGAACTGTTCCATTTATTTAGTGCCCACTACATACATTGAGTAGCAATATTCTACGCAAGCAAAGTAAAAATACCAAGTTGATTAAATTTTTTATGAAGTAATTGTCCTCGCTTGATGTCTTCTTGACAAAAGTGATACGAATTATAAGGCTTAAACTAACCAGCTTAAATTACCGTTGCCAAGCTGTTATTAAGCCCCTTAATGAATATAAATTTATTCTTAACACATAAATTCGATATCACGCGTAATATGGTATAAAATACGCCTCTTTTTATCCATGTTGGTTTAGTCATACGGCTATAGCGAACATAAATATGCGTGCAAAGAGTAAAGTAAATGAGTAAAAAGCTATATATCAAAACCTGGGGCTGTCAAATGAACGAGTATGACTCGCAAAAGATGGCTGAACTATTAGACTCTACCCATGGTTTTTCATTGGCAGAAGAAGCCGAAGATGCCGATGTGATTTTACTTAATACTTGCTCTATTCGCGAAAAAGCACAAGAAAAAGTATTTCATCAACTCGGTCGTTGGAAAAATCTAAAAGATAAGAAACCTGGTTTACTTATTGGTGTAGGTGGTTGTGTTGCCTCTCAAGAAGGTGATGCTATTCGCCAACGTGCTCCTTTTGTTGATATGATTTTTGGTCCACAAACATTACATCGTTTACCTGAAATGCTTAACCAATTACAGCGTTCAAGCAGCCCAATTGTTGATGTTAGCTTTCCTGAAATAGAAAAATTTGACAGTCTTCCTGAGCCAAAAGCAGATGGTGCAAGTGCCTTTGTCTCAGTTATGGAAGGTTGTAGTAAATACTGCACTTTTTGTGTCGTGCCTTATACACGTGGTGAAGAAGTGAGTCGCCCATTAGATGATGTCTTGTATGAAATAGCTCAGTTAGCTGAGCAGGGCGTGCGCGAAGTAAACCTATTAGGGCAAAATGTTAATGCTTATCGCGGTGAAATGCATGATGGTAGCATTTGCCGTTTTGCTGATTTAGCACGTTTAGTTGCGACTATAGATGGCATAGATCGTATTCGTTACACTACTTCACATCCTGTAGAGTTTACTGACGATATAATTGAAGCCTATGCTGATGTGCCTGAGCTAGTTAATCACTTACATTTACCGGTACAAAGTGGCTGTGACCGAATTTTAACGCAAATGAAACGTGGTCATACCGCTATTGAGTACAAATCTCAAATTCGTAAACTTAAAAAAGTTCGTCCTGAGTTATCTATGTCTTCTGATTTCATTATCGGTTTCCCTGGCGAAAACGATGAAGACTTCATGGCAACCATGGATTTAATCAAAGCCGTTGATTTTGATTTAAGCTTTAGCTTTATTTATAGTGCCCGTCCAGGTACACCCGCAGCAGATTTACCCGACGATATTAGCGATGAAGTGAAAAAAGAACGATTAGCTTTATTACAGGATAGAATCACCCAACAAGCATTACGTATTGCCAGACAAATGCTTAATACCGAACAGCGTGTTCTTGTTGAAGGTCCATCGAAGAAAAACCCTATGGAACTGCGTGGTAAAACTGAAAATAACCGTACGGTTAACTTTGTTGCACCTCACCATGTTATTGGTCAATTTGTTGATATTAAAATCACTGATGTTTACGCTAACTCCTTACGTGGTGAACTCATAAGAGAAGAAAAAAATATGGGTTTACGTATTGCGCATTCTCCTGCTGATATTTTTGCAAACAATCACCATAAAACAACCGTAAGCAATCTTGATGATCTTGGTGTTGGTACCTTTTCACCGTAAATTTTACTTATAATATTAATCAAAACAACCTTACGACGGATAAAAATTTGACCGACACTAACACTAAGTTAATTAACGAACATTTTAATTTATCTCCTGTTGACAATCACAGACAAGCTAACTTATGTGGGCCTATGGATGATAATTTAAAAACAATTGAACGTCGTTTAGGTGTAGAAATAAGCTACCGAGGTCATGAGTTTACCGTTGTTGGGCAAAGTAAAAATTGCCAAGCAGTTATCCAGCTTTTAAAAGCTTTATACATTGAAAGTGAAATAATAAAAGGCCAAAGTAAAACAATTACACCTGACATGGTGCATTTGGCTATTTTAGAAGCAAATTGTTTAGAGCAAGAAGTTACAACTAAGATAACGCAGAATAAAAATACGGTTCTCGGTGATAAATACGATGACATGGTTACGATTAAAACCAAACGTGGTGTAGTAAAACCACGTAATGGAAATCAACAAACTTATGTACAAAACATTATAACGAGTGATATTAGTTTTGGTGTAGGGGTTGCAGGAACAGGAAAAACCTATTTAGCTGTAGCCTGTGCTGTTGATGCTTTAGAGCGCCAAGAAGTACGCAGAATACTTCTGACACGTCCTGCGGTTGAAGCCGGAGAGAAGTTAGGGTTTTTACCCGGTGATTTATCTCAAAAAATAGACCCTTACCTTAGGCCGCTTTATGACGCATTATTCGAAATGTTAGGTTTTGAGAAGGTAGAAAAATTAATTGAACGCAATGTTATTGAAGTAGCACCTTTAGCTTATATGCGCGGCAGAACCTTGAATGATGCTTTTGTCATTTTAGATGAAAGTCAAAATACTACCGTTGAACAGATGAAAATGTTTCTAACACGCATAGGGTTTAATTCACGCGCAGTGATCACGGGGGATATAACCCAAGTTGATTTACCTCGTCATCAAATGTCAGGCTTGCGGCATGCAATTGAAGTGCTGCAAGATATCAACGGTATTAGTTTTAATTTCTTCCAATCCAAAGATGTCGTTCGACACCCTGTTGTTGCGCGTATAGTTGACGCCTATGAGTCTCATGAGCAAAAAGAAAATAGAAAAAAACATGATAAAGAATCAGTAAAATGAACCATATAGTTGATTTACAACTTGCTTGTGATACTTGTGAGTCACCAAGTCTTGATGAATTACAGCTTTGGGTTGATAGCGCTTTAAATGAAGTGATGGATGATGCTGATAAAAAAGTTTTTGAACTTACCATTCGCTTAGTTAATTCGCCTGAAAGTCAGCAACTTAACAATCAATACCGAGGGCAAGATAAGCCAACTAACGTATTATCCTTTCCTTTTGATGTGCCTGAAGGTATAGAGCTAAATTTATTAGGTGATTTAGTTATTTGTATTGATGTCATGCAAAGCGAAGCAATAATACAAAATAAAGTACTATTTGATCATTGGGCGCATCTAGTGGTCCATGGCTGCTTGCATTTAGTTGGTTTTGATCATATAAGTGATAGCGATGCAATGATAATGGAATCTCTAGAAGTTAAAATTTTAGCGAAGCTTGGTATAAACAACCCGTATCAAGTTCAATAAGTAATTTTCTCAAATAAAAGGATGAATACCAGCTCTATGAGCGAAGACACCCCCTCAACTAACGGCGCTAAAAACAGCTCGAATAATAAATCAAGTAGTAAATCGCTCTTGAATAAAGTCATTCAAGCCTTTTCTCCTGAGCCAAAAAACAAGTATGAACTCGTTGAAATACTCCAAGATGCGCAAGATAGAGAGCTCATCACCCCTGAAACTAAATTAATGATTGAAGGGGTACTCGAAGTATCTGAAATGCGT
Source organism: Colwellia sp. (assembly GCA_033852215.1). Lineage (GTDB taxonomy): Bacteria > Pseudomonadota > Gammaproteobacteria > Enterobacterales > Alteromonadaceae > Colwellia. The sequence goes on from JAWSUX010000064.1 coordinate 5,260, forward strand.
GTCCGCGATATCATGTTGCCACGTTCACAAATGGTGACTATTGACAGAAATCACGACTTAACTGAGTTCCTTCCTATTATTTTAGAGTCTGGTCACTCTCGCTTTCCTGTCGTCAATGAAGATATTGATCACGTTGATGGTATTTTGTTGGCTAAAGATCTATTAGCCTTTGGTTTTAATTCTCAGCATGAAAATTTTAGCCTAAGCGATATTATCCGCCCAGCCATCATAGTACCTGAGAGTAAAAAAGTAGAACCCTTATTAGAAGAATTTCGCTCAAATCGTTATCACATGGCCTTGGTCGTTGATGAGTATGGTGGTGTATCTGGACTCATTACTATTGAAGACATTTTGGAGCAAATCGTTGGCGAAATAGAAGATGAAACTGATGATGATATTGAAGATGATATCAAGCACTTAGCAGGAAATGTTTACCTAGTTCGCTCGTTAACTGAATTAAAAGATTTTAATGACTTTTTTAATGCCGAATTCGATGAAAAAGATGCCGATACCCTCGGTGGTATCGTCTTACGCCAGTTTAGTCACATGCCTCACAAAGGTGAGAAGATCACTATAGGTGCCTTTACCTTTAAGGTTTTAGTTGCTGACACTAGGCGTATGCAAATGTTACAAGTGAGTATTGATAAACGGCATAAAATAAACGGAAAATCGGGTGATTAAGCAGCAAGTAAACGAAACGATATCAGCAATATCAAAGAGTTTATTAAATAAAAACAATTGGCTCTGTTTTTTTTCCGGCTTTTCCTTGGTTTTTGCTTATGCACCTTTTTCTTATTGGTGGTTAGCACTTTTTCTACCTGCGATAGCTTTGCATCAAATTAGCCAGTCCTCCCCCGTGCATGCGACTAAAAAAATCGCACTATTTTCGTTTGGATGGTTTGCCAGTGGCATTAGCTGGGTTCATGTCAGTATTGACCAGTTTGGTGGCTTACCTTTAGCCATATCATTATTGCTCATGTTATTGTTATGCCTCTATCTAACATTGTTTCCTATGTTAGCTACTTACCTTACCGCTAAGTTTTCCACAGCTAAACAGTTAAACTTATGGTTATTACCTTCCTTTTGGCTCTTAGGGGAGTATTTACGCTCTGTTGTTTTAACAGGCTTTCCTTGGTTATCCCTTGGTTATACTCAAATGAATAGCCCTCTTGCTGTTTTTGCCCCTGTTATTGGAGAAGTAGGGATCACTGCAATAATATTAATTATTAATATTATACTTACCACTTTCTTTATTGCTTTAACTTCTAAAAATAAGCAAATGACTAGTAGAATATTTATACTGCCAACAATATTACTTGTTACTTTAATAACAACACAAACAGCTTTAAATAACATCTCTTGGGTAACTCCAACGGGCAAAAAAACTACTATCGCTTTAGTACAAGGAAACGTTGAACAGTCAATAAAATGGCAACCAGCACAAGAATGGCCAACAATGCTTAAGTATTTAGATTTATCGCGCGTAAACTATGATGCCGATATTATCATCTGGCCTGAATCAGCTATACCTGCTATGGAGCCTGCAGTTCAAGATTATTTAAGTACAGTGAATCAATCAGCGTTGCTCAATGATACTGCTATTATTACAGGGTTAATTAACTATAACTTTGAAAGTAAGGATTATTATAATGCATTGGTAGTGCTTGGTAAGCAAGATGATGATAATAAACAAGGTTACTATTACAATCATAGTAACCGGTATTACAAAAACCATTTGTTACCTATTGGTGAATTTGTTCCTTTTCAAAAATGGCTAAGGCCGTTAGCGCCTTTTTTCAATTTACCCATGTCATCGTTTAGCCGAGGAAATTATGTTCAAGCTAACCTCATCGCAAATAACTTATCAATATTGCCATTAATATGCTTTGAAATTGCTTTCCCTCAGCAGTTAGCTGCCAACATGACAATTAATACCGATTTATTGCTAACAGTCAGTAATGATGCTTGGTTTGGTAATTCTCATGGTCCACATCAGCACTTTGAAATAGCGCGCATGCGTGCATTGGAGTTTGGTCGCCCTCTTTTACGAGCAACCAATAATGGCGTGACGGGCTTAGTTGATCATTTAGGTCAAATTATAGCCATAGCACCACAATTTGAAGAGGTAGTACTTAAAAAGGAGCTGACTTTAGTGACAGGGCAAACCCCTTATAGCCAATGGCCGAGCTTAATTTTATGGATGATGATCATTATACCTGTGTTATTGATTAAAGCTTTTAAACTTAAAGCAATAGGAAAATAAGCAATAAAACTTAAATCCCTCACTCAAATCATCATAAATATTACTTCTTAGGGTGCATACTTACTTTATTACGACCTGTCTCTTTTGAGGTATAAAGCGCAGCATCTGCACATTCAATCCATTCGTTATGGCTCTTGATACTTGCATCAATCTCGCTTATACCAAGACTAATAGTGTATTTAAGATCTATATCGTTGTATTTTACTATTGATTCATCTACCGCTCGACGCAGACGTTCCGCAAAAACATAAGCATTTTTAAGTGAGGTATCAGCCAATAGAATAGTAAACTCTTCGCCACCATAACGTCCACATACATCAGTTTCTCGTACATGCTCTCGAATAAGCTTTGAAATATGACGAATCACTTCATCACCCACAGTATGACCGTATGTATCATTGACCATCTTAAAATGATCAATATCAAGCATAACAAGTGAACTTACATTTTGACTACGCGTCCAACGCTTATACTCTGCTTTTAAGCAACTCTCCCAATGAGTACGATTAAATAATTGCGTTAAACCATCCGTTTGGCTAAGAACTGCAAGCTCTTTATTTGCTTGCTCTAAACTTTTTTTATGTACTGCGTTATCTGTGACATCATAAACAAGTAAACAGAGATGTGTCACCTCACCTTGAGCAGAGGTAAGCGGAATAAAAGTCGTGTTTTGATACATATATTCAGCGCTGCCCGTGACAGGGCGATAACTGTAGAATTTAAATAAGTAAGGTCTTTGCTCCCAAATAGTAAAGGCCTTATTTTTAAGTAAAAAAACAGATTCAGCTTTACGTGTAAACCAATCCTGAGATATTTCATCAAATAAATCAAATAACACTTTACCTTTCACTTCACTGGGTAATAAACCACTATGATTTTCCATAAAACCATTGAAAATTTGAATAGTAAACTCTTTATCTAAAACGACTAGACCTACGTCAATGTTATACAACATTTCCATCAACCAGTGCATCTCTTTTAATTGGGATGTTTCTAATGGCATATATCATTCCTGCTAAAATTCTGTTCTATTGCCTTAAAAACTAAGGCCTGAGTACTCAAGTACATATAATTAGTCTATTTACCTTTATTCAATAAGGTAAGCAAGTTTGCGATTTAAGGTTGTCATCGACTTTTCAGTAAATAACAATAAAAGATCACATTTTATTGGATAGTTTTCAATGTTATAACTTATCTCTATTGCTAAGGTTTTTTTCCATTTATTGGCATTATTAGCAATGAGATCTGAAATCTGTCTATGTTGCCCTAGTACTTCGGGATGCCCCTGACTAAATTGAATATCTAATTGCTCAGAAATCCCGTTTAAACAGGCTCCAATCAATACATTAGCCAAATCCATTAGTAATTCTAATTCCGTTCCAATATCTTCTTCGTACTCATAATGAAGTAATGAAGCGACATCTTTAAAACTAGAGTCATTAAGGATAAGCAACGCTTCACCTGAAATACCTGCACTAATAAAACCTTGGCAAACACCCGAAGTACTTTCATGGCTTTCAATATCTTTGAGGGCCATACGAAGCTCACTCACTTCGATAAAATTAACATTGGGGATAGGCAATACCACAAATACATCGAGTAAGCGTGCTAATAAATCCCCTGCTCGACCCATAGCAACATTTGCAATTTCTTGATAACAATCACGCATATCAGAAGAAAGTGTAATTTCTTCGACTGGAGCTACTTCTGCCTTTTGCGTTTTAACAGAATTATTCGTGAGAGGTTTTCTTAATTTTTCAAAAGGGTTTTCTTCCGCTGGGTTAACAATATTGCTTGGTGTAATATCAGTTGCTTTGGCAGAGTTAGACTCTTTCATAACCGCAGGCAACTTTTTAGAAAATACACCATAAGATAATAATACTTCGGTAAGTATTTCTTTATTTACTGGCTTTTGAATAAAACTTAAGGCGCCTAAACTTGTCACTCTTTGATGTGCTTCAGGCTGAATATCTCCTGAAATAACAATGGTTAATGTTGGTAGATCTTGTTTTAAAATAGCTTCGAGTACCTGATAACCATCCATAACTGGCATATTCAAATCGAGTAAAAGCACATCACCTTTGCCTGCCTTTATTGCCTCAATGCCTTCTTCGCCATTATTAGCAAAACTAACTTCTACATCCCAATCATCGGGTAATGAGCGCGCTACTTGTTTACGCGCCATATTAGAATCATCACAAATCAATAACTTAGTTGCCATATTAACTTTGATTCCTCACTAATCGACACAAATATAAAGTAAAAAAACACTTCACAACACAACTTACTTTCTATTGTTAA
>JAWSUX010000450.1:0-4161 GCA_033852215.1 Colwellia sp.
CAAAGCATAATCCCGCCCTGAGACCTTCACCCTAAAGGACTATGTTTTTTTTAACAAAACTATTCTCATAATAAACCTCTAAAAAATATCAATACATTTAATATCGATTAATATATATAAATAGGAAATTTATGATCAGTATACTAGGCCTAATTGGCGCTCTTGCTTTATTAATATATTTAACCATTCGAGGTATGAATTTATTAATAGCAGCACCGCTTACCGCAATCATTGTTGCTTTAACGGGAGGTTTATCTCTATTACCTTTTGGTGAGGTTACTCAAGGTCATAACTTTCTTCAAAGTTATATGAGTGGATTTTCTGGTTTTATTTCCTCTTGGTTTTTTATGTTCTTACTTGGAGCGCTTTTTGGCAAGTTGATGGAAGATAGTGGCTGTGCTGATAGCATAGCGCAATGGGTAGTAAGTAAAATTGGTATGCATAACGCTACTCTTACGGTTATCGCCGTCTGCGCCATTTTAACCTATGGTGGTGTCAGTGTTTTTGTTGTCGCCTTTTCTGCTTATTCCATTGCCTTAAGTTTATTCAAACAAGCTAACTTACCTCGTCGTTTTATCCCTGCTGTTATGGCTTTTGGCTCAGTTACTTTCACCATGACGTCGGCTGGCTCTCCTGAGATTCAAAACTGGATCCCGATTAAATATCTAGGAACGTCACCCTACGCGGGTTGGGAAGTAAGCATCGTTGTTGCGTTATTCATGATGTTCTTTGGCTACTGGTGGCTAAAACGTATGATGAATAAAGCAATAGCCAATGGTGAGCACTTTCATGCACGTGATACCGACCCTGTTATCACTAAAAAAACGTTACCTCGTCCAATAATTGCGGCATTGCCTATTTTATCAGTATTAACCGTTACTTTTTTAGGCCATCAAGCATTGGCTCAATATGCCTTGATTTTAGCATTACTCACCGGCTGTTTAACCGCATGGCTTTTAAATATACGCTTCTTCTCAAACCTTAACCTAACAATTGGCTCAGGCACATCTGGCGCGTTATTGGCTATTGGTAATACAGCTGCCGTGGTTGGTTTTGGCTCTGTCGCTAAAGTATCTCCTGCGTTTCAAATCGCTGTTGATTATTTAACAGCGATGCCTGGCAATGAATTGGTTGGTGCCGCTGTCGCAGTATCAACTATTGCCGCCATGACTGGTTCAGCATCTGGTGGACAATCAATCGCTTTGCCTGCCTTAGCACCTCATTATTTAGACGCGGGTGTTGACCCTGAAGCATTACATCGTGTTATCGCGATTTCGTCAGGCGCGTTAGATTCATTACCTCACAATGGATATGTCGTCACAACTATTCGCTCTATTTGTGGTGAAACACATAAAGATGCATACGCACCTATGGCCGCCTTAACCGTAGTAGTACCTCTGATAGGTACAGCACTTGCTGTGATGTTATTTTTAATGTTTGGCTAATACTGAAGTAGTTAGTCGAAGAACGTAAAAGAATTCAACGTTAGTTGGAATAATAAGAAAGCAACAGAAAATATAATAAAATAATTAAATTACAATACGATATAGGAATAACTATGAAGATCTCAAGTAAACAATTCAAATTAAGTCAACTGGCCGTCATGGTTGGGCTTTCTTTAGCTTCAAGCTATGCAATGTCAGCGGAAGAAGTTACTAAGGCCGTTGACGAAGAAAAAATTGAAAAAATTAGTGTGTTAGGCAGCTATATCCAAGGATCTGATACGGTTTCTGCTAATCCTGTTTCAGTCGTTACTGCTGAAGATATGGAATTTACAGGTGCAGTTGACACCACTGATTTAGTCAATTTATTACCGGTAAACTCTGGCGCGGAAAACCGTCCAGATACTTTTACCAGTTTCTACAGTCAAGGTACTTCTAATGTAAACTTACGTGGTTTAGGTTTATCATCAACGTTAGTATTGATTAATGGCAAGCGTCAAACGTTAAGTGGCGCTAAAGCACAAGATGGCAGTGTTTTTGTTGATACATCATCAATTCCAGCTATTGCCCTTGACCGTGTCGAAGTATTAAAAGAAGGTGCTGCAGCAACTTATGGCTCTGATGCTATTGCTGGTGTAGTAAATTTTGTTACTAACGACCATTATGACGGTGTTAAAGTTGCAGGTTCATACCATACTATTGATGGTGATGATCAAGATGATTTAAATTTAAGTATTCTATCGGGTTTTGATATAGGTGATAACACTCATATGGTCATGGCTGCTTCATTATTACGCCGAAGCAATTTACGTGGCTGGCAACGTCCAGACTTAGTACAAGCTGCAGCAAGTAGTTTAGGAACCGGTTTTAAAATGACCGAAGACTCTGTGGTAACGGAAGGACCTTGGGCAGGTACTTATAGTGCTGGTGAACAAGTAGGTAACCCTAACTGTGCTGCAGTTGGCGGTAATATTTTAGACCTAGATGGCGATGGCGATATTGATCGCTGTGGTTTTAAGTACGGTTTACATTACAATATTGTCAATGAAGAAGAACGCGAACAATATTATGCGGCATTAACGCATACTTTTGCTAATGACATTGAATTTAAATCAGCACTAACCTACTCTGATTACCGTATTATCGATAACTATTCAGTACCATCATTACCTAATTTAAGTTTCCCAACTGTTTCAGCTGATAATCCAACCAACCCTTTTGGTGTTGATGTGATTATTTTTGGCCGTCATAACCCAACATTAGATTTTGCTGAATCTCGTGAAGCACCAAGAGACAATAATACTTTTCGTCTTGAAGGAAGCTTATCTGGTGAATTAAATAATGGTTTTGGTTGGATTACCTCTTTAGCATACAGTACGAATGAATATGAAATTTCTCAACCAGAAATGTCTTTAACGCGTTTATTCGCGGCAATGGACGGTAATGGTGGCCCTAGTGGTGATATGACTTTTGATCATTTCAGTACTGATTTGCAACATGATGCTGAAATGATTGACTGGTTAAAAACCGACTTTAGATCAACAACCAAAACGAGCTTAATTGTTTGGGATGGTGTGTTAAATGGCGAGTTATTCGAAATGCCTGCTGGTACCGTATATGGTGCTTTTGGTGCACAGTTCCGTAGCGAAACTTATGAAGTTTCACCTGCTGATAACAGCCGTATTCAATATGATGCCGCTGGTAACCCTGATCCATCGTCTAATGACTTTACCTTTTTAGGTCAAGTTAACCCTGTTGATGAATCACGTAGTGCTTATGCTATCTTTGCTGAAATGGAAATGCCATTGATGGAAGGTTTAACGATGAGCGCCGCTGTACGTTATGAAGACTTAGATACTGATAGCAATGTTAGTCCTAAAATTGCTTTTTTGTATAGCGCGACAGAAAATTTGTCGTTCCGCGCTTCGGCAAGTACTTCATTTCGTGAGCCATCTTTATCACAATTTAATGCTGATGTTACCAACACAGTTAATTTAGTTGACTACCAACTAAATCCTGACGGTACACCAGTACTTGATGGCAGCGGTAATATGATCCCGAATACTTCGTCAATATTTATTCGCCAAGCAACAACAGGTAACGCTGATCTTAAAGCAGAAACAGCAACTAACTTAAACTTGGGTGCTTTATGGTCAAGTAATAACTTGCAAATACGTCTTGATTACTGGGATATTGCCTATGAAGATGTTATTACCATTGAATCTGCGCAAGCAGTATTAGATGCTGATCCTAATGGCCCAAGTATTGTACGCCAAGATCCAAATGATCCAACAAGTACCTTAGCTGGTATTTCAACTGATTATTTTAATGCTGCTAATATTGATGCCAGCGGTATCGATATCGAAGTTAATTATGCTATTGATATGTCTAACTCGACTATTGATTTAGGCTTTGGCTGGTCACGTTATTTATCTTATGACGTACCATCAGCTGGCGGAACCTATGATGCTGTAGGTTCATTTAACTTTGGTAGCTTTGTTCGTTCAATTCCTGAAGATAAAGGTAACTTCACAGCTCATTGGCGTACAGACAACCACAGCGTAATGGCACGTGTTGATTATGTATCTGAATACACTAACAACCGTCAAGGTGATAAGATCGATAAATTTGTACCAGTAGAAGTACAATACCGTTACAAACTTGAGCTTGCTGAGTCAGAAGCGACAGTTAGTGTTGGTGTGCAAAACTTGTTTGATGA
>JAWSUX010000450.1:4185-6873 GCA_033852215.1 Colwellia sp.
CGTGTTTTTTACATGAAAGCAAGTTATGAGTTTTAATCTCTGATCATCTAAGAGGTTAGTTTCTAACTCTTGCCTGTTATCATCGTTTGATAGCAGGCTTTTTTTTACCTTTCAAATAATAGTAATTCGATAACGTTTGTATCATGTTCTAAAACTAGAAAACTTCATAACTTTGAAAACATAACGCGATTTTTCATCATTATTCACTACCTATATCCAAACCTCTTCAAGATGTGAATTTCAGGGCTGGTTTAGAATAATCTTTCTTAGTGTGCAGCAAACAATCAAACAGATTTTCGACTTGCCAATGGCTAAGGAAAAACGGACTAGCCAATAGATGTTTCAGTGGCTATGACGATATTGTAGATGCCTGCTCTCTAGCATGGAATAGCTTTATATCTGATGTGTCGAGAGTAATGGAATTGTGTGATCGAGACTGGATAAAAGTGGGAACTTAATTAATGCAATTGGTATTATTTAGCTTAACAAAACATATTGATACGTTCTTAAAGATAGGTAAATTTACAACGGGGAGCGGTTCGGACCAAACATGTTATTTAACGATGCTGATTCAGTGGAAGGTGTATATAATTGATAACTCCAATTCCTTTTGGAGCGACCATAAAACGAGATTTTTATTTAGCGTTATAACTAACGCTAAAAATTAATGCTCTAGCTTAAATTCGTTCAAATAAAGCCGCGATACCCTGACCACCACCAATACACATAGCAACTACTGCATATTTACTTGAAGTTCGTTTAAGCTCATATAAGGCTTTTACTGTAATAACTGAGCCAGTAGCACCTATTGGATGCCCTAAAGAAATACCTGAGCCGTTAGGATTGACTTTAGCTGGGTCTAACTTTAACTCTTTAACCACTGCTAATGCCTGTGCTGCGAAGGCCTCATTAATTTCCCAAACATCGATATCGTTCACGTTCAATGCTGATTTTTCTAATAAGTTAACAATCGCAGGCACTGGACCAATGCCCATATATTTAGGCTCTACACCCGCAAAGGCGTATGAAACTAATTTAGCCAAAGGTTGTAAACCTTTCGCCTCAGCAGTCTCTTTATCCATTAATACCATTGCTGCAGCGGCATCGTTAATGCCTGAGGCATTACCCGCCGTTACTGTACCTTCTTTTTTAAAAGCACTGCGTAATTTGACAAAGTCGGCCGCGTTAGCGCCAAAACGAACATGCTCATCTTGGTCAAATATGGTAGTACCTTTTCGAGTTTTTAACTCTACAGGCAATATTTGCTCAACAAAACGTTTATCATTAATAGCAAACTCTGCTCGCTGGTGACTAATAAGCGCTAGGGCATCTTGCTCTTCACGACTAATATGCCATTTATCAGCAACATTTTCTGCCGTAATGCCCATATGAGTATCATCTACAGGGCAAGTTAACGCCCCCACCATAGGATCAACCATTTGGCTATCACCCATGCGAAGTCCAAATCGAGCTTTAGGAATCCAGTAAGGTACCCTACTCATCGACTCAGCGCCGCCAGCAACAGCCACATTACAATCGCCCAATAAAATTAATTGCGCTGCCGAGATAATAGATTGTAAACCAGAGCCACATAAGCGATTAACAGTAACAGCTGGTGTTGATTCCGCTAGACCACCTTTTAACGCAGCAGAACGACTCATGTACATATCTTTTCTGTCTGAGTGTGTAACACTGCCAATAACACAATGTTCAACAGTTTCACTGTCTATACTAGCACGTTGTACCGCTTCTTTAATCACCATGCCGGCTAAATCTGTTGGTGCTATATCTTTTAAACTGCCACCATATTCACCTATAGCAGTTCTAACAGCACTAACAACAACCACTTCTCTTTTATTCATCAATCTATCTCTTTGATATAACAGTTAAAACTGCATTTCTGGTACACACTCAGGGATCACTAACTCGCCAGCAGTAAGTTTAACAATTTCTTCAACACTCACGCCAGGTGCACGTTCAAGTAAATGGAAAAGACCATCTTTAATTTCAATAAAAGCTAAATCGGTAAGCACTTTTTTAATGCAGCCTTTACCCGTTAATGGCAGCGAACAATTTGCCAGTAATTTAGAGTCACCATGTTTTGAAGCATGTGTCATGGTTACGATGATGTTGTCTGCGCCTGCGACTAAATCCATCGCACCGCCCATACCTTTTATAAGTTTTCCAGGGATCATATATGAAGCAATATTACCGTGAACATCCACTTCAAAAGCACCTAGCACGGTTAAATCAACATGACCACCACGGATCATGGCAAATGACTCTGCTGAATCAAATATTGATGCACCTTTTGCCATTGTTACCGTTTGTTTACCTGCATTAATTAAGTCTGCATCAATTTCTTCTTCGGTTGGAAACTGTCCCATACCCAATAAGCCATTTTCAGATTGCAACATTACTTCCATGCCTTCAGGCACAAAGTTAGCTACTAAGGTAGGAATACCGATGCCAAGGTTTACATAATAACCATCTTGTAATTCTTGCGCGACACGTTGAGCTATTTGATTTCGGTTTAAAGCCATGATTATTCTCCTGTTGTCGTGCGAATAGTGCGTTGTTCAATGCGTTTTTCAAAAGTGCCTTTAATGACACGATTAACATAAATTCCCGGCGTATGAATTTCATCAGGGTTTAGCTCACCTGGCTCAACGATTTCTTCAACTTCTA
>JAWSUX010000065.1:0-8848 GCA_033852215.1 Colwellia sp.
GATAAATGGTTAGTGCAAAACTTATCTGATGAAGGCCAACAGGCTGAGCTTGAGCAAATTGCTGAGCAATGGGACAACATCAAAGAAGACTTCGATAAGAAGTTTGAAGTTAAGCGTCGTAAGATCACTCAAGGTGATGACTTACAACCTGGTGTATTAAAAATTGTTAAGGTTTACTTAGCCGTTAAACGCCACATTCAGCCTGGTGATAAAATGGCTGGTCGTCATGGTAATAAAGGTGTTATTTCAAACGTAGTACCTGTTGAAGATATGCCATACGATGAGCACGGTGTGCCAGTTGATATCGTATTGAACCCGTTAGGTGTTCCATCACGTATGAATATTGGGCAGATCTTAGAAACGCATTTAGGTATGGCTGCTCGCGGTATTGGTGAAAAGATCAACCGCATGTTAGAAGCACAGCAAGAATTACATAAACTTCGTAATTTCATTCAAGACGTTTACAATGTTGGTGAATCTCGTCAAGAGGTTGATGTTGCAAGCTTCTCTGATGATGAAGTATATCGCTTAGCAGGTAACTTACGTGCAGGTCTTCCTATTGCAACACCAGCATTTGATGGTGCTGCAGAGAAAGAAATTAAGCAGTTATTTAAACTTGCTGATATGCCTGAAAGTGGTCAGTTTTGGTTAACTGATGGCCGTACGGGTCGTAAATTTGAGCGTCCAGTAACCGTTGGTTATATGTATATGTTAAAACTGAACCATTTAGTTGATGACAAAATGCATGCGCGTTCTACAGGTTCTTATAGCTTGGTTACACAGCAACCACTCGGCGGTAAAGCGCAGTTTGGTGGTCAGCGTTTCGGTGAGATGGAAGTATGGGCACTAGAAGCATACGGTGCTGCTTATACCTTGCAAGAAATGCTTACAGTTAAATCTGATGATGTTAACGGTCGTACTAAGATGTATAAAAACTTAGTCGATGGAGATCATCGCATGGAACCAGGCATTCCTGAGTCATTCAACGTATTGTTGAAAGAAATCCGCTCGTTAGGCATTAACATCGAGTTGGACAAAGACTAGGTATTAAGCCAAAAGTCAGCTGAGTTTATCTTGATGGATAAACCGGTAAGCGAAGAAGGCAAATGATTTTGCCTTCTTCTCAAAGTTTAACTCCGACAGGAGAAGTGTGTGAAAGATTTACTTAAGTTTCTTAAGCAACAGAATCAAACCGAAGATTTCGATGGTATTCGCATCGGCTTAGCATCACCAGATTTGATGCGTTCTTGGTCATTTGGTGAAGTTAAAAAGCCAGAAACCATAAACTACCGTACTTTTAAGCCAGAACGTGACGGCTTATTCTGTGCACGTATTTTTGGTCCAGTAAAAGACTATGAATGTCTTTGTGGTAAATACAAACGCTTAAAACATCGCGGTGTTATCTGTGAAAAATGTGGCGTTGAAGTTACATTGACTAAAGTTCGTCGTGATCGTATGGGTCATATCGAACTAGCAAGTCCAGTTGCCCACATCTGGTTCTTAAAATCACTACCGTCACGTATTGGTTTGTTACTTGATATGACGCTACGTGATATTGAGCGTGTGCTTTATTTTGAATCATATGTTGTAACCGAGCCGGGTATGACAACATTAGAAAAAAGCCAAATTCTAACGGAAGAAGAGTATCTTGATGCGTTAGAAGAGCACGGTGATGAATTTGACGCCCTTATGGGTGCTGAAGCGGTTTTAGCTTTACTAAAACAAATTGATTTAGACGGTGAAGTAGCGCAAATGCGCGAAGAATTACCTGAGATTGGTAGTGAAACTAAACGTAAAAAAATCACTAAACGTTTAAAATTAATGGAAGCATTCGCTGCTTCAGGCAATAAGCCTGAGTGGATGATTATGAATGTTTTACCAATTTTACCGCCTGATTTACGTCCATTAGTACCACTGGATGGTGGTCGTTTTGCGACTTCAGATCTTAACGATCTTTACCGTCGTGTTATTAACCGTAATAACCGCCTAAAACGTCTTCTAGACTTAGTAGCTCCAGATATTATCGTACGTAACGAAAAGCGTATGTTACAAGAATCTGTTGATGCACTTTTAGATAATGGTCGTCGTGGTCGTGCTATTACGGGTTCTAACAAACGTCCTCTTAAATCTCTTGCCGATATGATTAAAGGTAAGCAAGGTCGTTTCCGTCAGAATTTATTGGGTAAACGTGTAGATTACTCTGGTCGTTCTGTTATCACTGTTGGTCCAACATTGAAATTACATCAATGTGGTTTACCTAAGAAAATGGCATTAGAGTTATTTAAGCCATTTATCTACGGTAAATTAGAAGCACGTGGTTTAGCGACAACAATTAAAGCAGCTAAGAAATTAGTTGAACGTGAAGGCGCTGAGGTTTGGGATGTACTTGATGAAGTAATCCGTGAACATCCAGTAATGCTTAACCGTGCACCTACTCTACATAGATTAGGTATCCAAGCGTTTGAACCTGTGCTAATTGAAGGTAAAGCTATTCATCTTCATCCACTAGTTTGTGCGGCATACAATGCCGATTTCGATGGTGACCAAATGGCGGTACATGTACCGTTGACAATCGAAGCACAAATGGAAGCACGTACGTTGATGATGTCAACAAATAACGTCTTAGCTCCAGCTAACGGTGAGCCAATTATCGTTCCGTCACAGGATGTTGTATTAGGCCTTTATTACCTAACACGCGATCGTGTAAACGGTTTAGGCGAAGGTATGGTTTTTACCGATGCCAAAGAGGCTGAAAAAGCATACCGTACAGGTGTAGCTGAACTTCATGCTCGTGTTAAAATTCGTATCACTGAGCACGTTAAAAATGCTGAAGGCGAATTTGAAGCTGTTACTGCAATACGTGACACGACTATTGGTCGTGCCATTATGTGGCAAGTATGTCCTAAGGGTTTACCTTATGACCTAATCGATAGACCACTTGGTAAAAAACCAATTTCGAAATTGATTAACCATGCTTATCGTAACCTAGGTTTAAAAGCTACGGTTATTTTTGCCGATCAAATTATGTATACAGGTTTCCATTACGCGATGATCGCGGGTTGTTCTGTCGGCATTGACGATATGGTTATTCCAGACGCTAAGTACACTATCATTGACGATTCAGAAGCTGAAGTTGCTGAAATTCAATCGCAGTTTGAGCAAGGTCTTGTAACTGCTGGTGAAAAATACAACAAAGTAATCGATATCTGGTCATCAGCAAACGAAAAAGTTTCGAAAGCAATGATGGACAACTTATCAAAAGAAACTGTTATCAACCGTGACGGTGAGCCAGAAGAACAAGATTCTTTCAACTCTATCTTCATGATGGCCGATTCTGGGGCGCGTGGTAGTGCTGCACAGATTCGTCAGCTAGCGGGTATGCGTGGTTTGATGGCTAAACCAGATGGTTCAATCATCGAAACACCAATCACGGCTAACTTCCGTGAAGGTCTAAATGTTTTACAATACTTCATCTCAACACATGGTGCGCGTAAAGGTCTTGCCGATACAGCACTTAAAACAGCTAACTCGGGTTACTTAACTCGTCGTTTAGTTGATGTTGCACAAGATTTAGTGGTAACAAACCATGACTGTGGCACAACTGATGGTTTATTAATGACGCCATTAATTGAAGGTGGTGATGTTGTTGAACCATTACGCGAACGTGTACTGGGTCGTGTGGTTTGTGACGATGTATTCATTCCAGGTACAGAAGAAGTATTACTTCCACGTAATACTTTAATTGATGAAACACTTTGTGACGTGATTGAAGCTAATTCAGTTGACCAAATCAAAGTTCGCTCAATTATCACCTGTAAAACAGATTTTGGTATCTGTGCTAACTGTTACGGTCGTGATTTGGCTCGTGGTCATATGATCAACCAAGGTGAAGCTATTGGTGTTGTTGCGGCACAATCAATCGGTGAACCGGGTACTCAGCTTACTATGCGTACGTTCCATATCGGTGGTGCTGCATCTCGTGCAACAGCTGAAAACAGCGTACAAGTTAAAAATACAGGTCATTTGAAATTACAAAATGCTAAGTTTGTAACTAACTCAGATAAGCACCTTGTTATTACATCACGTTCATCTGAATTAACTATCATTGATGAAATGGGTCGTGAGAAAGAGCGTTATAAAGTACCTTACGGCTCAGTACTTTCTAAAAAGGACGGTCAAGCGGTAACTTCTGGCGACACAATCGCTAATTGGGACCCTCATACTCATCCTATTATCACGGAAGTAAAAGGTAAGGTTCAATTCGTTGACCTTATCGATGGCGTTACTATGGTTCGCCAAACAGATGAGTTAACAGGTTTATCAAGCATTGTTATTACTGATGCAGCACAACGTAATGCTACAGGTAAAGAAATGCGCCCAGCATTGAAACTTGTTAATGCTAAAGGTAAAGAAGTGATGATTGCTGGTACTGAAATTCCAGCACTTTATTACTTACCAGGCAATGCGATTGTTAACCTTGAAGATGGCGCGGATGTAAATATTGGTGATGCACTTGCACGTATACCACAAGCAAGTTCAAAAACTCGTGATATAACCGGTGGTCTGCCACGTGTAGCTGATTTATTTGAAGCGCGTAAACCTAAACTTCCTGCCATTCTTGCAGAGAAAACAGGTGTTGTTGCTTTTGGTAAAGAAACAAAAGGTAAAGTACGCTTATTGATAACTCAGCCTAGCGGTGAAGTTTACGAAGAGATGATACCTAAAACGCGTCAATTAAATATCTATGAAGGTGAGCCAGTAATCAAAGGTGAAGTTATTGCCGATGGTCCTGAATCTCCACATGATATATTACGTTTACGTGGTGTTGCGCCAGTTGCTAATTACATTGTGAACGAAGTACAAGAAGTTTACCGTTTACAGGGTGTTAAGATTAACGATAAACACATTGAAGTTATCGTACGTCAAATGATCCGTAAATGTGAAATTCTTGATGCTGGTGATTCTACTTTCCTTAAAGGTGAGCAACTTGAAGTGGCGCGCGTAAATATCGCGAACCGTGAACTTGAAGAACAAGGCAAGCAGCCAGCTGAATATGAAATGCAAATGATGGGTATTACTAAAGCATCATTGGCAACTGAATCATTCATATCAGCAGCCTCTTTCCAGGAAACGACCCGTGTACTTACTGAAGCTGCTGTAGCAGGTAAGAAAGATGGTCTTCGTGGCTTGAAAGAGAATGTTATTGTTGGTCGTTTAATCCCTGCAGGTACAGGTTATTCGTATCACCAAGAACGTGCAAAGGCGAAAGCTGGTTTTGACGCTCATGAAGATACTCCTGTTTCAGCTGATGATGCAGAGAAAGCGTTAACAGATGCTTTAAATGCAGATTTAATGTCTGATGATAGTCTGTAAATTTATGCTGTAAGCATAACGAGAGTTATGCCTTATGACTAAATTAAAAAACCGTACCTTGCAAAAGGTACGGTTTTTTTGTTTGAGCTCGTAATAACTTGACAGCTCAATGATTCACCTATAGAATTCTGCGACCCTATATTCTGTGCTTTAGTGTGCAATGTGTAAGGTAAACGTTTATGAGAGTGAAAACCTTTTCATTGATTGAGGTTTTCACGATAATTTATCAAGGCTACTTTCCTTGGTAACAACTAATCAGGAGCTATAATGGCAACTATTAACCAACTAGTACGTAAACCACGTGTTAGACAGGTAACTAAAAGTAACGTTCCAGCGTTACAAGCCTGTCCACAACGTCGTGGCGTATGTACTCGTGTGTATACTACTACACCAAAAAAACCTAACTCAGCATTACGTAAAGTTGCTCGTGTTCGTTTAACTAACGGCTTCGAAGTTACTTCATACATCGGTGGTGAAGGTCATAATTTACAAGAGCATAGCGTGATTTTAATCCGTGGTGGTCGTGTTAAAGATTTACCTGGTGTGCGTTATCACACCGTTCGTGGCGCGCTAGATTGTTCTGGTGTAAGCGACAGAAGACAAGGCCGTTCTAAATACGGTGCTAAACGACCTAAATCTTAAGTTTCCCTTTATTTTACTTAAATAAGTAAAAAGATAAGAAACGTTAAGTAAGGCCAAATTACTATTTTTATATTTTGGATTAATCCTGAATACAACGGAGAATTAAGATGCCAAGAAGACGCGTCGTTGGGCAACGTAAAATATTGCCAGATCCTAAGTTCCATAACGAACTTTTAGCAAAATTCATCAACATCCTTATGGTTGATGGTAAGAAATCTACTGCCGAAAAAATTGTTTACGGTGCACTAGACATTTTATCAACTAAAGAATCTGATAAAGACCAAATTGAGTTGTTCGAAACAGCTCTTGAGAACATCCGTCCATCTGTCGAAGTTAAATCTCGTCGTGTTGGTGGTTCTACTTATCAAGTTCCAGTTGAAGTACGTCCAGTTCGTCGTAATGCTCTAGCCATGCGTTGGTTAGTTGAAGCAGCTCGTAAACGTGGTGAAAAATCAATGGCTCAGCGCCTAGCTAACGAAATGTTAGATGCGTCTGACAGCAAAGGTTCAGCGGTTAAGAAACGTGAAGACGTTCACCGTATGGCTGACGCTAACAAAGCATTCGCTCACTACCGCTGGTAAGCTAGTAGTATTGATTGAATGTATTGCTTACCGTTTGGTAAGTAAATGGCTAGCAAGAGTTTCTCTTGCTAGCCATGCTTGTTTTTAAGGTAAGAGTTAATTAAAACAAGCATGCAGTAAGCAGTTGAATAAATTAAATACTCATTTAGTGAATATTTACTTTATTTAATTATTTAGTTTGTTAGTAGGTTTATAACAACAAGAGGATGTCAAATTGGCCCGTATCACCCCTATAGAGCGCTACCGAAATATTGGTATTTGTGCGCATGTGGATGCAGGTAAAACTACTACGACAGAACGAGTTCTGTTTTATACCGGTTTGTCTCATAAAATTGGTGAAGTGCATGACGGCGCTGCCACAATGGACTGGATGGAACAAGAGCAAGAACGTGGCATAACCATAACTTCAGCAGCAACTACTTGTTTCTGGAAGGGGATGAAAGGTCAATTTGAAGATCACCGTATTAATATTATTGATACACCAGGTCATGTTGATTTTACTATCGAAGTAGAGCGTTCATTACGCGTACTTGATGGCGCGGTATTGGTATTGTGTGGTTCATCAGGTGTTCAGCCGCAAACTGAAACTGTCTGGCGCCAGATGGAAAAATACTCTGTCCCCCGCATCGTTTTTGTTAATAAAATGGATCGAACGGGTGCAGATTTTTTATCCGTTGTTGCACAACTTAAAGATCGTTTAGGCGCTAATGCCGTTCCTATGCATTTAGCTATTGGCGCTGAAGAAGAATTTGCAGGTGTTGTTGACCTGATTAAAATGAAAGCTATCAACTGGTCAGAAGAAGATCACGGTATGAGCTTCTCTTACGAAGAAATTCCGGCTGATATGATCGAGCTTGCTGAAGAATGGCGTGAAAACCTTATAGCTGAAGCAGCAGAAGCCACTGAAGAATTAATGGATAAATACCTTGAAGAAGGTGATTTAACCGAAGAAGAAATAAAAGCCGGTTTACGTGCGCGTACACTAGCAAATGAAATTATTTTATGTAGCTGTGGCAGTGCCTTTAAAAATAAAGGTGTACAAGCAGTACTGGACGCTGTTGTTGAATATTTACCGTCACCCACAGAAGTAACCGCAATAACAGGTATCAATGACGACAAAGATGAAACTGAAGGCACACGATCTGCTGATGACGATGCGCCGTTTTCAGCCTTAGCTTTTAAAATAGCAACTGACCCATTTGTTGGTACCTTAACTTTTTTCCGCGTTTATTCTGGCGTAGTTCAAACGGGTGATAGTGTTTATAATCCGGTAAAAGGTAAGAAAGAACGTTTTGGCCGCATTGTACAAATGCATGCAAATGACAGGCAAGAAATTAAAGAAGTCCGTGCAGGTGATATTGCTGCTGCTATTGGTTTGAAAGATGTCACCACGGGTGATACCTTATGTGATATTAACCAAGTTATTACCTTAGAACGCATGGAGTTTCCTGAGCCAGTAATCTCAGTTGCCGTTGAACCTAGAACACTAGCAGCTCAAGAGAAAATGGGTATTGCTTTAGGTAAACTTGCCGCTGAAGATCCCTCTTTTAGGGTTCATACCGATGATGAAACAGGTCAAACTATTATTTCAGGTATGGGTGAACTACACCTAGATATATTAGTTGAACGTATGAAGCGTGAGTTTGGTGTTGAGTGTAATGTGGGTAACCCACAAGTTTCTTACCGTGAAACTATACGCAGCAGCGTGGATGTTGAAGGTAAATTTATACGTCAATCAGGCGGCAAAGGCCAATATGGTCATGTTTGCTTGAAGATGGAGCCAGCAGAAGAAGGCTCTGGTTTTGAGTTTGTTAACGAAATTGTTGGCGGCTCAGTACCAAAAGAATATATTCCTGCGGTAGAAAAGGGCTGTAAAGAGCAAATGGATAGTGGCGTATTAGCCGGTTATCCATTATTAGACATTAAAGTCACGCTCGTTGACGGATCTTTTCATGATGTTGACTCGAACGAAATAGCGTTTAAAGTTGCTGCATCTATGGGCTTTAGAAAAGGGGCTTTGGAAGCAAATCCTGTTATTTTAGAGCCAATGATGAAGGTTGAAGTAGCCACACCAGAAGCCAATATGGGTGATGTTGTTGGTGACTTAAATCGTCGTCGCGGAATGATAGACGGCATGGATAAAGGTCCTGCAGGTTCGAAAATTGTAAATGCATTGGTACCCTTAGCCGAAATGTTCGGTTATGCTACCGACTTGCGTAGTGCTACTCAAGGCCGTGCATCTTACTCTATGG
>JAWSUX010000451.1:0-1586 GCA_033852215.1 Colwellia sp.
ATCACTGAACATTTCTACCAGTATTCTCCTTGCGTTGACTATACTTTTCGTCTCATAATAATCAAAAAAGCAGGGAACTATATCAGTGAAAATCATTAGAATAACCATAAGTATTTTTGCTGTTACTTTTGCCGCAGGTCTGGCAACTGTTAATTTTTTTAATCACTTTTATGCAGAAAAAGCATTACAAAACGACGCTGACCAACTCCTTTATCAATTTCATGATGCATTGTTAGAAGCCCATGAGATATTAGATAATTTGCCTGCCCCGGAAGACTTTCAATGTACCAAAGCAGATAATGAAAAGCTTGCGATGTTGGCGTTCGAACATCCTGCAGTTAGGTTAATTGGAGTGCTTCATGGAAATAAACAGGATTGTGCCAGCGGAGATATCCATTTTGATTTAGCTGATTATCATGAACGAGTTATTAAGCCCGTTAAGCATAAACTAACGGATAAATTCGCGTTAGCAACAGTTTCTCATGGCGATAAACATGTAGATCTATTAATGGTACGTTACCATGGTGATAGTCGATATTTTGCCAGCATTAACCCTTTTATGGTGAATTACCTTACTGAATTCGTTTGCATGAATTGTCTTGAATACGAATTTGTCATTGGTAGTTTACCTAAACTTGAGTTTCGTGGTCGGGCAATGCAGGAAAAAAGTTATATTGAATATAATACTGCTAAATTTGAGGAAAATGTGCGAGTTGAGCTGAATCTAAAAGGAGCAGAGAAGTTTTACAATTATTATAAAGAATTAAGCTGGGCCACTACGTTGATTTTGTCGGCCTTGTTTGCCAGTATAATTTCTCTCCTTACATACAAGTTACTTACTATTCGCCAATCACTAGACAGGGTTATAAAAGATGCACTGAAGTTCAAAGAATTTACACCTTTTTATCAACCAATTGTCGACAGCTCAACCAATGAAATAGTCGGCGTAGAAATGTTAGCGCGCTGGGTACAAAAAGATGGCACCGTTGTTCCTCCATATCAATTTATTCCATTTGCCGAAGACAGCGGTCTTATTATCGCCATTACTGAGCAACTGATTCAAAAAACCGTGGCGGATATTAAATCCTTAGCATGGGATCACACCGATAAATTTGTCAGTATTAATATTGTTCCTGAACATTTAAAAAATAATAAGCTATACCAACTCATTGAACAATTAATCACCGAGTATGAAATACCCGCGACATCACTATCATTAGAAATCACTGAGCGAATGAAAATTGATGATCTTAAAGAGGCGCGCCATTGTCTTGAGTCATTTTATCAAAAAGGCATAACGTTAAAACTTGACGATGCTGGTACAGGTTATGGTGGATTTTCCTACATTCAAGAGTTGGGGATCAGCACGTTGAAAATTGATAAAATGTTTGTTGATACCATTGCAAAGGATGATATTAAAAGCTCAGTGCTGGAGTCGATAATTTCTTTTGCTAAATCTTCAGCTCTGGGAATGATTGCCGAAGGTGTAGAAGAGCAACATCAAGTTGACTATTTAAAGCAACATGGTGTTTATATGATCCAAGGTTATGTTTACGCTAAACCGATGCCAATTGCAGAGTTAAAAG
>JAWSUX010000452.1:0-592 GCA_033852215.1 Colwellia sp.
ATGAAAGGTTTACGTGTTGCTACTTTATATGGTGGTCAATCTTATGGACCACAATTTCAACAACTAGAGCGTGGAGCACAAGTTGTTGTTGGTACTCCTGGCCGTTTAATGGATCACTTACGTCGTAAGAGTCTTAAATTAGACGAATTAAAAGTATGTGTGCTTGATGAAGCTGATGAAATGTTAAACATGGGCTTTTTAGAAGACATTACTTGGACGCTTGATCACGTACCTGATAATACACAAATGTGTTTGTTTTCAGCTACAATGCCGCCAGCTATTCGTAAAATCGCTAACCGTTTCTTGACAAAACCAGAGCACATTAAAGTTGCGGCAGTTAAAAAAGCGAAAGCTAATATTACTCAATACGCATGGAAAGTTAGTGGCATCACTAAAATGACTGCATTAGAGCGTATTGCCGAAGTGGTTGAATACGATGCAATGATTATCTTTGTTCGTACTCGTAATGATACTGTTGATATTGCTGAAAAATTAGAACGTGCGGGTTATCCTGCATTAGCACTAAATGGTGATTTGAACCAAGCACAACGTGAACGTTGTATTGATCAGATGAAATCAGGTAAATCGTCTA
>JAWSUX010000453.1:0-732 GCA_033852215.1 Colwellia sp.
CTATACCCAAACCACTTCAAGATGCAGAATTCAGCTGGAATTAGAAACGTCTTTAGGCAAGGTTTTGATTGAAGATAATAGTTATTCTATTGTTGAAATCAATAACGCAGTATAAATCGTTTCTAAACCAGCCCTACGGGGACTACTAACCAAAACATGCCCATCGTAGCATCTGTTTTTAAGGGAATGACCCTTAATAAAAAGATGCGCCTTGATCATGATTCGCTAGTAGCCCTGAACCTCGCATCATGAAGTGGCTTGGGTATACCCCCCTCATTTATTTTGTCGATTACTTTATTTTTGTATGAATTATAGTCTACACTCAAATTAGCAAAGGTATTTTATAATTAAAGAGCTATTTTTAGTCATTTAATTATTTTTTGAACCATTACTTTAGTTATGATCATAATCAGTGGAAGGGGAAAGTAATGCAACCGCAAAGTAAATCAATGCTTGAGCGTAGAACGGAAGCGCCCGAGCAATCTTTATGGTGGAACAAGCTCTCATTAGCCCAAAAGTTTTCTGCGAGTAGTCTTGGACAATTTGGCTATGAGTTATCTTTTGTTCGCAGTGAAAAAGGGCGAAGCATGGCTGTATTACAATGTAATAGTGGTGTTGCAGTAATCTCTGAAGATGGTGAAATTAATACATCACCATCTATTGATATAAGATAGTTACACGTCTAAAAAATTCCTAGCACCTAATTAGTAACTATGCTGTTGCTTCTAATAC
>JAWSUX010000454.1:0-3829 GCA_033852215.1 Colwellia sp.
TTTTCTACCTCATTGTAGTCCTACCGGTGTACGTTTTGATCGCTTAGGCTCAATAAATTAATTTTGCTCAGATTAAGTAAATACATGTTAAATAAAAAAAATGTTAAATAAAAAAGTAAAACCAAATCATTATATTAATACACATGACCTTGCTCGATTAACTAAAGTGCTTGGTTATACCTTCAATGATGTGACATTACTGAAGCAGGCGTTAACCCATCGTAGTGCCAAAGGAGCTCATAATGAGCGTTTAGAGTTTTTGGGCGACTCTATTCTTGGTTTTATTATTGCTGAAATTTTGTTTGAGCAGTTTCCAAAACATGATGAAGGTGATTTAACGCGTATGCGTTCAAGTTTGGTTAAAGGTGTCACTTTAGCCGAAATTGCGCGAGGATTTAATTTAGGTGAATGCCTTATTTTAGGACCTGGTGAATTAAAAAGCGGTGGTCACCGACGTGAATCAATTCTAGAAGATGCGATAGAAGCCATTATTGGTGCAGTGTATTTAGATTCGAATATTAACAGCTGTAAAGTGCTAATTTTATCTTGGTTTGACTCACGATTAAAAGCAATTAAACCTGGAAATGAGCAGAAAGATCCCAAAACACGCTTGCAAGAGTATTTACAAGGTAGGAAAATTTCTCTGCCTAATTATGACGTGATTGACACTAAAGGACAATCTCACAACCAAGAGTTTACTGTTCGGTGTCAAACCTCTGTTATTAATGAGGAGGTTATTGCTAAGGGAACTAGCCGCCGTAAAGCAGAACAAGCTGCTGCGCAAAAAATATTGGCCTTGATAGAACTTGCACAAGCAAAGCGTGCTATTGCCAAGGAAAATGGCAGCACTAATAATCAACGTACTAAGCAGCCAAGTACTAATAAACCACAGAGTAGGAATAATAAGGTATGACCATCAATACCGAAACACTTTTAGAAGATATATCTGATAGTTATACAGGAATAATTGCCATTGTAGGTCGTCCAAATGTTGGTAAATCAACGTTATTAAATGCGCTATTAGGACAAAAAATTAGTATCACGTCTCGTAAACCACAAACGACTCGTCACCGTATTTTAGGTATTTTAACCGAAGAAAATAGACAAGCTATTTTAGTTGATACACCAGGTTTACACAGTGATGAAAAGCGTGCAATCAATCGCTTAATGAATCGTGCAGCTACCAGCTCTATTAGTGAAGTTGAACTTGTTATTTTCATGGTTGAGGGAACTCATTGGACTGATGATGATCAGCTCGTGCTTAATAAAATAAAAAAGAGTGGCTCTACTTGTGTGTTAGTGGTGAACAAAGTTGATAATGTTCAGGATAAAGATGAGTTGTTGCCTCATTTGAAAAAATTAGGTGCGATGCATGATTTTAGCGATATAGTACCTATTTCAGCGAGTAAAGGTCAGGGTGTTGATACCATACGTAAGTTATGTTTATCTTCGTTACCGGAAGGCGACTTTTGGTTTCCTGAAGATCAAGTGACTGATAGAACAAGCCGTTTTATGGCCTCTGAAATTATTAGGGAAAAACTGATTCGCTTTACGGGTGATGAACTACCTTATTCAACTACGGTAGAAATAGAACAATTTAAGATGGATAAAAAAGGTATTATTCATCTTAATGCGTTGATATTGGTTGAGAGAGAAAGTCAAAAGCGTATGGTCATTGGCAATAAAGGCGAGCGTTTAAAAACGATTGGTCAAGAAGCAAGACGTGATATGGAAGAACTATTTGAGAGTAAAGTTTTTCTTGAAACTTGGGTTAAAGTTAAATCAGGTTGGGCAGATGATGAACGTGCTTTGCGTAGTTTAGGTTATGGTGATGATTACTCAAGTTAATGCTGAATTAGCTCATTATATAAGTTTTAACAGTTGAAATACCAATGAGCAGTTCGCAACATGCCTTTGTTTTACACTCTCGGCCATATCGTGAAAATCAACAACTTGTTGACCTGTTCACTGAACATGATGGTAAGGTTACCGCTTTAGTTTTTATCGGACAGTCAAAGCGCTCAATTAAAAAAGGCTTATTACAGCCTTTTTTACCTATTGAAGTGATATTAAAAGATAACGGTAAAATAAAAACTATAAGCCAAATTGAATCCAGAGGTAGATCACTTGCTCTGATTAAGCATAGTTTATATAGCGCTTTTTATATCAATGAATTACTGATACGTTTGCTTCCGGAACGTATTGCTTGCCAACCACTTTTTAACCAATATCAGCTTACTATTACAGCCTTAACACAAGAGCAGGTAATAGCACCAGAGTTAAGACATTTCGAACTCGCTTTATTGGCAGAGCTAGGTTTATCATTTGATTTTAGCCCTTTATTTGAACACTCAACGACTTACTTTTCTTATCAAGAAGATCAGGGGTTTGTTCCTGTTTATGAAAGCTTAAATATAAAGAACAAAACGGTGTGTTTTAAGAGCATGCATCTACAAGCGATAGCACAGCAAATATTTCATGGTATTAAACTAACAGAGGCTGAAATAGAAATGACCTTTAAATTATTAATGCGTCAGGTTATTAACCAGTTATTAGGTAATAAGCCATTAAATAGCCGAAAACTATTTGTTCAAAAATAAAATTAATAAATATATTACAAAAGAGGTTTCAATGACTGATTTATTATTGGGTGTTAATGTTGATCATATTGCGACATTACGCCAAGCTCGAGGTACTAATTATCCTGATCCCGTTTATGCCGCAAGTGTTGCTGAACATGCGGGTGCTGATGGTATTACCGTGCATTTACGTGAAGACAGAAGACATATTCAAGATAGAGATATTTATGTATTGAAGCAAACTTTACAAACACGCATGAATTTCGAAATGGCCGTTACTGACGAAATGGTGAATATTGCTTGTGAGGTCAAACCTGCATTTTGTTGCTTAGTACCTGAAAAACGTGAAGAGCTGACCACCGAAGGTGGTTTAGATGTAGTTTCTCAACTTGATAAAGTCAGTTTGGCTGTCGATAAATTAACCGCCGCGGGTATTGAAGTGAGCTTGTTTATTGACGCAGATAAAGCGCAAATAGATGCAGCGTTTGCAAGTAAGGCTCCATATATTGAAATTCATACCGGTCATTATGCTGAACTAATTAATGGTTCTATAGAGCAATCGGGAGAGCTAGCACGTTTACTTTATGGTATACAATATGCTCACAAATTAGGTTTGAAAGTAAATGCGGGCCATGGACTTAATTATTTTAATGTTAAACCTATTGCTGCTATAAAAGAGCTTATAGAATTGAATATTGGCCATGCCATTATTGCTCGTGCAGCTATCGATGGTTTAGATACGGCAATACGTGATATGAAAAACTTAATGCTTGAAGCGAGACAGTCATAATATATAGCTGAATACCCACCCATCATTTATTTTGTCGATTACTTTATTTTTGTATGAATTATAGTCTACACTCAAACTAGCAAAGGTGTTTTTATAATTAAAGAGCTATTTTTAGCCATTAGATGATTATAATCAGTGGAAGGGGAAAGTAATGCAACCGCAAAGTAAATCAATGCTTGAGCGTAGAACGGAAGCGCCCGAGCAATCTGTATGGTGGAACATGCTTTCATTAGCACAAAAATTTTCTGCGAGTAGCCTTGGACAATTTGGCTATGAGTTATCTTTTGTTCGCAGTGAAAAAGGGCGAAGCATGGCTGTATTACAATGTAATAGTGGTGTTGCAATAATTTCTGAAGATGGCGAAATTAATACATCACCTACTATTGAAATAAGATAGTTAAAGGTCTAAAAACTCCTAGCACCTAATTATCAACTATCCTGTTGCTTCTAATACTTTGGG
>JAWSUX010000455.1:0-1642 GCA_033852215.1 Colwellia sp.
TCCCATGTGAGAGTAGGACATTGCCAGACTTCTATTAAGAGCAGCACGTCACGAAAGTAACGGGCTTTTTGCTGTCTGCTTGTAAATGAACTATAGCAACCTACCCATTATTACCCAATAGCTTGATCAATACTTTCTATGAAAATATTAAGTTGTTCTTCACGTTCATTGCTGATTGTAATGAGTCTGTCTATGTGATTCTTCTCTATTACAGTGCCTTTAGTGAGAAGCGTACCTGAAGAATTGTTTGTAATGTCGTGAGCTAAAATTAAACCTTCTCGTAATTTCATTAAATCTACAGGGAATTCAAGTTTACCTGCCTTACTACCTCCAGAGAACTCCGTTAGCATAGCTAAATAGATGGTCACTAATTCTGTATCGAATCGACTTTCACAAAGCTTTTCTAGCCTTTTTTTTGCCTCAGTTACTGAAACAAAAGTATTTGTTTGTCTACCTATTACCAAATTATCAAAATAGCTGACTATGGCTATGATTCTAGAACCAAGAGGTATCTCATTGCCACTTAGATGATCAGGTAAACCAGAACCGTTGTAAAGTTCAGGGATATGCTTAATTATTTCGACTACATAAGTAAGCTCATCAACTTCAGCTAATAAATCGGCTCCTATCTGGTAATGGTTATCAAAGAGGGACTGCTCTTGATGATTTAGGTCTTCATAAGGCTGCCTAAGCAATGTTTGTGGCAGGCCAAGTTTTCCTGCTTCGTAGAGCAATCCAGCGATGTAAATTTGATAACTTAGCAATTTATCACAGCCTTGTTGTTCTGCTATGTATCGAGAATGATTCGCTATTCTGTAATTGTGCTGGCTGCATTCTTCACTGTGTAATGCAATGCTATTTGCGTATATATTAATGAAGGTATTAAAGGTTTTCTTTAAGCGTGCAAAATTTTTCACTTCCTTTGATGATACTAATGCAAGTTTCTGCTTACTTTTGTTTATTTCAAGCTCCATAGAGCTATTCAACAAAGCAAGTTTGGCATTTTTTTCTTTGTTTATTTGTAGAAGCTTTATAGTGTTCATCTCAGACAAATAAACGGAAAAAGCATTTTTAAGTTCAGCGATAAGCTCAACATTACACCATGGTTTAGCAAAATAATGACTGATTTTTCCCTCATTGACGGCAGCTACAGTTAAATTAATATCGGCATGCCCAGTTAATAAAAAGCGCTTAGAATTGGGATTGATTTCACTTATGTGACTAAGCAATGTGGCTCCATCCATTACTGGCATACGCATATCAGATAAAACGAGGGGTATTGGTTTGTCTCTATAAAACTCAAGTGCGGAATTAGGATCAGAGAATAAATATAGATCGAACTCTTTCCTGAGTGCGCGATTCAAGGCGTTGAGTACTTCTTTTTCGTCATCAACAACTAAGAGGGCAGGTTTACCCATGGTTACATTCCTACGATTTAAATGTTCTGTATACTAATATAATACTTTCTGGCTGAAACTGTAAATATTGTATAAATATTATTTACTTGCCTATTTTTCCTAAATTGCGAAGTTAATTTCTCAAAATAGGATTGTTGAACTAAGCTTGGAGCAAAGATATAAGTAAATGGATTGAATTATGATAAGTCTTGATAGTGATCTTGAGTCAAAGTTACCACTACTCG
>JAWSUX010000066.1:0-30168 GCA_033852215.1 Colwellia sp.
CCCACTATTAGGTGCTTCACCTATTGATATTATTAAAGCGCATAAAACAGTCGCTTTACATGAATCTAATAAATTGCACGTACGTGAAAGCTTTCCTTTTGTTGAAGCACTTAACAAAATGATTTTGGCTCCCGCACGTATCGATATAGGTAAGCTAGCGTATCGCTATTTGTACCTTGGTTTGGCAAATGATTTATCAATTGAACAATATTTAGAAAAAGAATTAACTGCTGTTGCCCGTGAAAATATTGGTCAACAAAGTCAAGATGTTGTTTTATACGGTTTTGGCCGGATTGGTCGTTTGCTTGCTCGTTTATTAATAGAGCAAACAGGACCTAATGCGACGTTGAACCTTCGTGCGATTGTATTGCGTCCAGGCAAAGGTACTGAAGACTTAGAAAAACGTGCTAGTTTATTACGTCGTGATTCAGTACATGGTGCTTTCAACGGTAGCATCACAGTCGATAAAGAAAACAATGTAATAAAAGCGAATGGTGCTTTTATTAAAGTGATTTATGCAAAGTCGCCAAACGAAGTAGATTATACCGAACACGGTATTAATAATGCTTTAGTTGTTGATAATACAGGTATTTGGTCTGATGAAGAAGGTTTAGGCCAACATTTACAGTCAAAAGGTGTTGCTAAAGTACTGTTAACAGCGCCTGCTAAAGGTGATATTAAAAATATTGTTTATGGTGTTAACCATGACATGATTTTAGCTACCGATAAAATGGTGTCTGCGGCAAGCTGTACAACCAATGCTATTACACCAGTGCTTAAAGCATTAAATGATGAATATGGCATTAAAAATGGTCATGTTGAAACTATCCATTCTTATACCAATGATCAAAACTTAATTGATAACTACCATCCCGCGCCACGTCGTGGTCGTAGTGCACCATTGAATATGGTTATTAGTACCACAGGTGCAGCTAAAGCAGTTGCTAAAGCTTTACCTGAATTAAAAGGTCTACTTACCGGTAATGCTATTCGTGTACCAACGCCAAATGTTTCTATGGCTATCATGAATTTAAATTTGAAAAAATCTACAGACAAAGAAGCACTTAATGATTATTTACGTAATATGTCATTAAAGTCAGATTTGCAAAATCAAATTGATTACACGGCATCAAGTGAAATTGTGTCAACCGATTTAGTTGGCTCTCGTTATGCTGGTGTTGTTGATTCGCAAGCGACAATCGTTGATGGCGATCGTGCAGTGCTTTATGTTTGGTATGACAATGAGTTTGGTTATAGCTGTCAAGTGGTTCGAGTTATGCTAGAAATGGCGGGGATTACGGTACCGACTTTACCATTAAGTTAATAATAAACTAACTTTCTGATAAATTTTAATGCCCACTAAATGCAGTGGGCATTTTTGTTTATAGGCTATTATTTGTCGGCTTATTAAAATTGTTACTGATTTTAGTTATTAGTTATTAGTTATTAGTTATTAAGTATTCGGTTTTACTGCCGATAACAACATAGGTGAAGTCATAGATAATTAGCACAGAGGATTTTTATGTCATTAAACATTGGTTCAAGCAGTTCAACGCAAACAAATACAGATACAACGCTAGCACTTAAAACGGCTAACTTAGCTAAAAATCAACAATCGCGAGAAGGACAAATGGCACTCGAGCTTATCCAATCAGCTAATATAGAAAGTTTGTTAGCGCCATCAGGTAATATAGGTACGCAAATCAATATTAAGGTTTAGCTATATTAAATCGTCTGATGTAATTAATCATGTTTAAAATTTAGTCATTTATTAAACAGAGTTGAGATTAAATACAGCGTGCGGGTTTGGGTAATCCTGCATATTTAGTTGCTTGTTTTGCAGGGCCATCAGGAAATAAACGATATAAATAACGACTACTGGCTTTCTCCGCACCAAATTCAGTTTTCATTGCTTTTGTTAACGCTCTAATTGCAGGAGAGGTATTGTAAGTTAAATAAAACCGCCTAACAAAATCGATAACTTCCCAATGTTCTTCCGTTAATTTAAAAGTATCATTTATAGCCATCACTTCTGCTATTTCTTTTTTCCATTGCAAATGATCAAGTAAATAGCCTTGTTTGTCGGTAAGGATATGTTGATCATTATAAATTAAGTCTATTGCCATGTGATCACTTTATTATACGTAAATGTTAGCGAAATTAGCTCTTTCATTACTATTGTCTTAATGCCGTCGATAATTGTAATTGATCTTGCTAGGGCATGAGTTTTCATTATTCGAATAGCTAATTCAGGTTGCCTAGTCAGTGCTTGTTCTATTAATGGATGATTGACGTTATAACAAGCATCATCAAGTAATACTATGGTATCCGTTTTTGTTGCTAACGCTAAGCATTGTGCTAAATCATTGGTGCTGAAAGCTGATTTCCTTACTATGTGTAAAGTTGTCATGTTACTAAAACCTTAAGNNTATGTTTATGCTGAGTTAACTGTAAAGCAAAGTCTTTTGCCGTTATGATTTGAATGCCTTCTATGTGGAAAGTATTCGACAATTTACGTTCTGATAATGACTGTTGGCAAACATAAATATCTTCAATGTCATAAAACTCAAAAGCAGAAAAAGTTTTTAGATAATCTTTTACTGAAATGACACTGCCATCTTGTTTGTCGATAAGTTGATAAACACCATCCCCTTGAAAAAAAAGTGAAACGCCTTGTTCGAATGAAGCAAATATAAGCGCTACATCCAATGAGTCTTTACCATAAGCGGAAGCAAAAGGTGCCTTGCTATTAATAAGTGCAAGCGTTTTCGTTCCATTGACGACTTTAGTTACATCTGACTTTTTTTTCTCTTCAAACGTAGTCATTAAAACTGTACCAAACGTGTAGCGCGAGTAGAAAGCTCTACTAACTCACCTAGGCCAGAAATGGTAAATATTTCATTAGTATTTACTTGTGTTGTACTTGGGGCATCATCACATTGAATACCGCGCTTTTCCGCTGCAGTAATACATACATGTAATGGAAGTTTGTATTGTTGATGTAACCTAGTCCAATGTTGAATAGCTTGGTATTCATCGCTTGCGACAGACACGTCTTTATTAGCGTGTATAGCGCCATCTTGATAAAAAAAGACACCAATGACCTCAACCCCTGAATTTAAAGCTGTTTCAACATAATCAATAGCTGTTATCGTTAAATTACTGTAGGGCGGGGTGGTAACTACCACGGCAAGTTTATTCACATTATATCCTGAAATTATTTTCTAAATAATACGCTGATATACAGGCATAAAAAAACCCCGCAATCGCGAGGTTTTTATTATAGAGGTTTTTACTTCAAATTTTTAGTATTAACTAATCGTCGCCGCCAAAAACACCTAATAGATGTAATAAATGCACGAAAATATTATAAATATTTAAATAGAGTGAAATCGTTGCACGAATATAGTTACGCTCACCACCATTAATAATACGGCTAGTATCATACAAAATTAAACCTGACATTATCATGATAACTGCTGCGCTCACGGCTAATGAAAGCGCCGGAATTTGAAAGAAAATATTAGCAATACTTGCTACTACCACAACAATCAAACCAACCATTAAAAAACCACCCATAAATGAGAAGTCTTTTTTACTCGTTAATGCGTAGCCCGAAAGAGCGAAAAATATTAAGGCAGTTCCACCAAGTGCTTGCATTATTAATGCACCACCGTTTGGCATTGCAGCATATACATTAAGCATAGGACCTAATGATGCGCCCATTAAACCGGTAAATGCAAAAATCCAATAAACACCGCTAGCAGATTCCGCTTTTTTATTTACTACAAACATTAAACCAAAGGCGACCAGCATCATCACAAGGGCAGCCATGTGTGATAGATTCATTGCCATCGAAACACCAGCAGTTACTGCACTGAAAGCTAAGGTCATAGATAACAGCATGTAAGTATTTTTCAATACTTTGTTAATTTCTAACGCTGAGCTTTGACTCGCGGTTTGAAAATTCATATTAGATTGCATAAAACTTCCTTAATAATGTAATTCTATTTACGTGTTATAAGCTAAGATAAGGTCATTTTGCTTAAGTTCAAGTTTTTAATATAAATACTTAAATTTAACAGATTGCCTTGTTGACATATTATGGCATGCTGATTTTTAAAATACTATGGTTAGCTTTACTGTAAGTAGGCAATTATTTGTTTTCTTTTGTAACAAATAATAAATTAGTAATATTAAAGTCACTTGCTTTAGTTATTTACTAACCTTGTGAACAAGAAATGTATTAATGCCCTATATAGCTATCACGATAGTTATTAGGTCTTTAATAGCAACGCCTTATTCTTAATACTTATAATCGTTGGAAAACAAAGCAAGCTGGCTAATTTTTTAGCAAACAAGCTTAAAATAAGTATAAATACTAAAATAGTGCTTTACAACTTGTTAGGGAGACCTTAATATTCGCTCCGTTCTCAGGCAAGCATTGTATTACAAGCTAATCTGTTAACTTCAGGTGAGATGGCTGAGTGGTCGAAAGCACTGGTCTTGAAAACCAGCAAGGGTTTATAGCCCTTCTAGAGTTCAAATCTCTATCTCACCGCCACATTAAAAATGAAGAAAGCCGTTGATATTCAGCGGCTTTTTTTATGTCTGAAGGTTTTTAAATCAGTCCAACAGGATTGACTGAGACAATGTACTTATTTAGAGCCACTAATTGCACGTATTTCACCCGTATCTGTTTTTCAAAAGAGTTAAAAAACAGAGGGTTCCCCTTTGACATTAAAATATCTTTACTTACTAAAGTTCGGCCTGTTGCCACTAAACGAAATTTAATTGTTTCGTTAGCTGTTTTTGAGTTGATTGAGTCTATTAATGAAGCAACAATGCCTCATGACTTCAAATCATCCCTAAATAAGCGTATTAACGGGTTGCGTGAAGAATTTGACTGTGAATACCCTGTTATATTAATTCCCCCTGTAATTGCGACTGAAGTTATTAAAAGCCTACCGCAGCAAACAAATGTTCAACAAGTATTGCTAAATACGGCTTTAGATAGCTTTGTTGAATCTAAAAATAAAGAGAAAATTTTAGATTCAACGGTAAGGCAATTGTCTCAACGAATTCAACATTTCATCAAATCTAGTAAGCTTAAAAAAGTTTCGGAAACAACGACGAGTAGTGCACTCAGGTATCGTGATTTGTTGTTAAGTCAAAAGAGAACTCACAAAACCAACAAAGGCTACTTAGCTGCCGCTTATCAATTTTTCAAGTGGTGTTGCTTAATGAACTATATCGATAAAAATCCATTCACTGACATACCCCACCGAAATAATGAGGGTACTGGCTCGTATTCAGCGCGTAGACGCTGGCAAATTGACGAATTGACGTTGTTAATTCAAAGTAGCGAATTTAAAGCTCAAGATAAATTCTTCAAATGGATAACGCTAGTACTTATTTTTCAAGGGCTAAGGCCAGGTGAAACGTGTCAACTGTATACAGATGATATTATTGAACAGGATGGTTTCGTATGTATCCATGTCAATGATAGAAAGCCCAAGCAGAGATTAAAAAACGTATCATCAAATCGAATAATGCCGATACACCCCACACTTCTAAAACTTGGTTTTGTAGATTTTGTTAATGAGGTTAAATCCAAAAGGCCAAAGCCTTTATTTAACTGCAAGCCTGGAGGGCAAGATGATGATTGGTCGAAGAATTACTGTCAGCAACTAGGTCGCCTATCAACGACAATAAATTTATTACCTAATAATCGACCTTCAGCTTATAGCTTTAGGCATACGTTCATCGATGAACTTAAGCAACAAGAAGTTGGCGAAGCACTTGTTGCTCAGTTAGTCGGACACACCCATAAAAATCTTACTTACGGAAAATACGGAAAGAAGTTTCCAGTTAAAAAGTTACTTCAAAAAATCAATCATTTACATTTTTCAATTGCATCATTTTTAACCACCCCTTAAATAAGAGAGAAATTTATGACTTTATTTCATACTTCAATAGAAAAGGTAATTCAAGGGATAGAAACATCAAATTACCCAGCAACCCTTTTTGAATATGTTGACGAGTTTGTCGAAGATTTACATTTTCGCCTACCGCCACCTGGTTTAGTTGAGCTAGCGCTTCATGAACAAGATTTCAGACAAGCAATTGATTCAGGTCTGAGAGTCCCACTTGAAAAAATTATTTGTTTAGAAGCTATTTGTGTTCGCAAAGAGCATCAAAAGAAAGGTTATATGACGGAATTAGTTAATAGTTTAGAAATTAACTTCCCTAGGCATCATTTGTGTATCACTAATGTACATAATGAGCGCTTTTCAAAATGGATTGCAAAGAGAGATAAATGGCAAGGGTCATCATATTTACACCCTATGTGGAATACATCTGGTGCTGAAGAGTTTAATAAACAATTAATGTCACAAAACTTTGTAAGGTTAGCGCGAACGTAAGTTGGCTAGCGTTAATGTTTTTATATTCGTGGATGTAAAGCTAATCGTCTACATTTATTATCATATTTAATTTAAACCTAAAGAGTGGCTGTAATTATGAATACAAAAGATCATTTTGACGAATTATTGAAAAATCACCAAGATATTAAAAAGTCGCTCTTAGCACTCTTTGTAGAAGAGAAAATAGCGTTACGTTGGCTAACATTACCAAAGCCTCAGTTGTGTGACGTTACACCACTTTCTTTATTAGAAAAAGATAAACAGGCGGTTAGTGACTTGATTTATACGATAGAAACGGGGGATTTTAGTTAACTTAATCACTATCAGTTTTTTAAACTAAATTTCTAAATAAAATGTTAACGACAATTAATGAGTTTCATTACAGTGGCTAGGTATGTAAGACGTTTAATGCCTGCCACTTCTTCTAACATCTAAAATAACATCTCATATTTGATGATCGGTATTAAAAACAATATTGATAGATAATTTAAGTTTAAGAGAGTAAACCTTCAATATCCTGAAATAAAGTTATGCTCACCTACGCATAATAATCACTCATAAATAATTACTTTAAAGATAAAACCAATTTATTTTCATCTTATTTACACATTCAAAGTAAAACTTATCAGTCTGACTTTATTGTGTTTATTGGTTTTTTATTAGCAACTGCGAATATATAAGTCATTGTATATATTGATTTATATTGTTGTTCTTTGTTTTTATTTTGTTATGATTACTCCTAAGTCGCGTGGCGGCACCATTACCATTTTGGTGATTAAAATGAATACTTTTAAAGATTATGCACAAATATATTTAGATGAAAGCAAGTTTGAACATGCACACTCAAGTTTTATCTCAAACAAAGCAAAAGTTAAAAGGTTGGAGAAATCGTTTGGTAAACGCGACATATCAAATATTAAACATTCTGATATTTTAGGTTGGAAACGTAAAGCTCATAAACAGCTTAATAATAAGACCATTAATGATCTTTTATCAATTTTACGAGCAATATTTGGAATAGCTGTAAATGACGGGGTAGTAAATCGAAACCCAATGATAGGTATAACAACACTTGAGATACATATTTTAGAACCTTGTCCTTTCGAGAAAAGTGAACTTATTGCACTAAACAAGACAAATACAGAATATGTAACTGAAAAAAATCTTTTATTTTTAGCCGTAGTCACTGGCCTCAGAATTTGTGAAATTTTAGCATTAACCTGGGATTGTGTTGATTTTGACGAAGCAAAGATTCAAATAAATAAATCCGTAGTACTTGGAAAGTATAAATTACCAAAAACTAAAAAGTCTATTCGAAAAGTAGACTTAAATATAAATGCTATTGAAATATTGAAAAACCAATTTGAAATCACAGGTCATTTAAAAAAGCGTGTAATTAGAGTTCTGCAAAAAGACAACAAGTCAAAAGTTAAACAATCCGTTCAGCATGTATTTATATCTAGCAGAAGTAAAAAACCATTTCGTGATGTAAAAGAATTTACAATAAAATTTTTTAAAAACTTCTTATTGAAAGCAGGGGTGAAAAAGCGAGGTGCAAATCAACTAAGACATACTTTCGCCAGTCATGCTTTAACTGGGGGGTTAAATATGGAGTGGATACGAAAACAAATGGGGCATACATCGATAAAAATGATAGAAAAGCATTATGGTACGTGGATGAATGCTGATGCACCTGATTATTCAAATAAGCTCAGTGAAGTTCTTGGCGATGTATTCGAAAACGATTCGGTCAATTGTGATTTATCCAAGCATAGTTCATCAAAGGCTGTTGGTTCTTGGGGGGAGATTTCAGACCGTAAATCACCCACCGATAACTTCACTTCTTGTACAACAGATAAGTGGGAAATAAAGAGATGCGCATAATTGATGCCTTTCAAATTGGCCCAAGCATAAAGCTTGGAAACAAAAGCCTTCTCGATATTGGCCGCACAAGGAAACTGTGCGGTTATAGCAACCCGCTGCGCTTACGTCACACTTTTGCTCCGCAAAAGATGAGAACGCAAGCTTGGGGCCAGAGGGCACTCTGGACTCCGTATTTTACCAACACCGTGAAGCGAGGTGTTGAATGAAAGCCATCAGAATGTTTCACCGTCGATTCAACTTTAACTCTACGGCTACACAGCGAAAAAAATGCGAATCATCACTAGCTCATACACTGCGTTTTTCTCAATCAGATGGGAGAGGCTTGCAATGGCGAGAGGAATTAGCTGATGAAAATATTATTTATTTAAATGGTGAATATTATAAATTAACTGACTTTACGGAGGATGATAAGCAATCATTGTTGTTTGAGGTTGCTCCTCCATTACCAGTTCATAATAAGAAGAAACACCAAGAAAACCGTAGAAAATATAAGCTTAAGATTAAAAAGGCTATTGAGTCTGAAAGTCGAAAAGGAAATATTCAGGCAGCAGAGTTTATGCGTCTAATAATGTCGTATTCAGATGATAAGCACATCTCGTATTCGAAGTTAGATAAGTTTAGCAAACTCGAATCTACACGAAAACGTCAGCGTGAAAAAATGCTACAAACGTATGTAGAAGCTCATAATAAACTGGTAAATAAGGTTATGCATGAAAACAGTCTTTATGTTCAAGAAGGACTGTTTAAGTTCCCGTTGAAATGGGGCATAACCACTGATGTTATTTCAAAACAAAAATACATTGATGTTGTCAAAGATTTTCTAACAAAGAATTTTGGTGATTACGATATTAAATGCATTGTCTGTCATCATGATGAGCGTGAGCTTAATGAAGACGTTGGCGCACATTCTCACTATTTTTTGAGTGGTAAGAATAATGTTACCAACCAATATGATTTACATAAAACACAAATATCTGTTGTGAATCAATTCATCATTAATAAAGGTGAGTTGACTGATAGATTGCCAAATAATGGAAAACTTAATCTAAAACAAACAAAAATTTTTGGTGAGTATTTTCAAAGAATGTTCTATGAGCATGTTAATAAGAAATTATTAAACCCAATAGGGTTACAGGCTACATTCGCCGATGCGACAGAGAAAAAATCTGAGCGACGTAAGCAAATGAATAGAGAAGCTAAGCTCCCTAAGGCCTTAAGAAAATTTAATCTGAACTCCCGTTCAAATGAATTAGCAAAAAAACGATTAGATGAGTTACAACAAAAAATAAGCGCTGAACATAGTGAGCTAAAAGCGCTGGATAATAACTTAGAGCAGCAACAAGCGGCGCTTCATTTAAATGTGACACAGATTCAAGAAGCAAAATTTCTACTTGAGCATTATGCAAAGCAAGCACAAGTCTCTTATGAAGATGTAAAACAACATGAAGTACATTTGAACGAGTTAACTGAGCAGATACAAACACTCGATAATAAAGGCGGTAATGCCATTGCTGATATCTGCCGTAAAATATACTCAGTTTCAGCGTTACGTGACAGAGGGTTAGATGCAAAAGCACAAGAATTTATTGAACAAATATTAAAAGAGTTCGCTTCACTTGAGCCTTCACTTCTTAATAATGTTTGCGGCGCTGCCGCAAGGGCAATAAATGAAAAGTCGCTTATAAATGGACTGACAGTTTCTGATAATTTTGAAACCCCAGTGATTGAATAATTTAAACAGATAGAAAGTTTGGGCGTTTCTTTCTTTCTTTCTTTCTTTCTTAACAAACTTAATAGAGGTAAATATGGACATAACACAACCAGTAATAGGCAGAAGACCAGAAGTTTCTGACGAAAAAATAATTGAGGCCGGTAAAAAATTAATAGAAGAAGGGAGGAGAGCAACGGGGTTTGGCCTACGTAGCATGGTCGGTAATAGCGGAGATCCCAAAAGGCTGCTTAAAGTATGGCAAGCTTACTTAAGTTCACAATCGAATAATGCGGATTATGTACCTTTGACACTCCCTGTGGAGCTTGAAGAAACATTAAATGCAGTAGTTACTGAAACAACTACCAAGCTTAAGGAGCTTGCAACAGAGTTGAATAACGCGGCAGTTAAAACAGCAGAGCAGCGTGTTTCAACCGCAGTTGATTTGGCCAATGAGCGAGAACACGACGCAGAAGCAGAGGTACATGATGCTTCATTAACTATTAATGATCTGGAAGATAAGTTAACTGCTATATCGTTAGAGTATGCACAATGTAAACAGGTATTGAAATTGTCTCAAGATGAAACGAAAGGACAAATAAAATTAGCCGGTGAGTTTAATCTTGAAGTTGCAACCTTGGCAGTTCAGTTGGGCTCTAAGGACAAAGAAGTAGAAAACCTTACCCTTTCTTTAGCAGAGGTACAGCAAAGAGTTAAGGATGCACTGACAGAAATTTCAGAGCTAAAAACAGAAAAAGCTGAATTAAGAACTGAAAATAAACTCCTTATTAACGAGGTTTCAAAGCTATCTAATGTACGGGATAAGCAATTAAGTGACTTAATCTCAAAGTTAGATAAACCTTTTGATAACGCTGCTTAATTATTCCATGTTCTAAATAGAAGATGTATACGATTAATGATAGAAGAATAGCGATGAATACAAATGTTTCTTAACTAATCATTTTGATAAGCTACTTTTGATTCTAGTAATATTCTTATGCTTAAACATATTTATATTGACAAACATAATCATTAACTTATGATTATGTAATCAAAATGATTACTTGGTGTGTTCAATAATGCAAATAGAGTGTGATTCGAATATAAGTTTTTCTCAAAAACAGCGATTAGCTTATATAGATTTTTTGTTAATGTTTAAAGGTTCTTTTAGTCGAAGTGACCTAACAACTAAATTTGAAATGGGTATGGCAAATGCCACTCGTGACATTTCATTGTATAAAGAGTTAGCCCCTAATAATGCGGAATTAGACAACCCTTCAAAGCAATATTTTCAAGCAAAGAAATTTAAACCTCTATTCAAGCTTGATGCTCGTAAAACATTGGTTAAACTTGCCAATAACATTACCGATGGATTTGATGCTATTGGTGATATTAACTTTCCGGTTGAAGCGCCAAGTCAATTAAATGTTCCTGATATTTTTATAGTAGCCAAATTAATCCAAGCGATACTCAATAAAAAATCAGTCAGTGTTATTTATACCTCATTAAGCAGTGGATCAGCGTCACGAGAATTGGTTCCCCATTCTATTATTGATAATGGATTACGGTGGCATGTTCGTGCGTACGATCGTAAATCTAAATCCTTTAGAGACTTTGTTCTCACAAGGATCAGCAAGGTAACAATAAAGCCACAAAATATAGAATTGCATGAAGATAAACTTGAAGATCATCAATGGATGCGAATGATGCCGCTGCATTTAGTGGCCCACCCAAACAATGTAAAACATCCAACAGCAATAGCGATGGATTATGGGATGGATAACGGGGTACTTGAATTAAATGTTAGAGCCGCATTAGCCGGGTATCTGCTAAGACGATGGAATGTTGATTGCACAAATGATGCTACTTTATCAGGTGGGGAATTTCAGTTGTGGTTAAGGAACAGACAAACATTATATGGTGCCGAAAACTTAGCAATTGCTCCTGGTTATAATAGCCTCGATGATTAATGAAAATTTATAACGGTATAGCTGATGTACGATAAAAGAATTGCAAAATACTTAGTTAAGATAGCAAATAGTGATGCAATAAATTTTGCAACATTTCTTACTTTTTTACCTGAAAGCTTACAAGAAGATGTGCAACACAATGTAACTATAAAGCCCCAAAAAGGCGGTTTATCGTTAGTTGAAATATCTTGTAAGCGTGTTAATGAACAGCTAAAGCTACTAACAATAGAACCCAATAACCGTGTTGAGGCAACAGAATTAGGTGATTCACATAAAGTAAATACATCTACTAGTTATTTGTTGGCATACCATGAAAATTCGAATTCAATTCATCCAGACACAATTGTCATTAATATAGATGGTATTAACTGTAAGTTTAAACAAAAACAGCATGTGATTATTGTTGAGAACTCTGAACTGTTTTTCGCAAGAGAAATAATGCTTGAAAAGATAAATCTCATTTTCGGGCTAAAGCTTTCATTGAAAAACACTGATTTACTTTATGGTTCCGGTAATCAAGTGACCAATAAGTTAAATAAAGAGTTCCTAAGTCAATATGAATCAACTTTGTGTTTTTTTGATTATGATCTTGGTGGCTTAAAGATCTTTAAAGCATTGAAAAATATGCTGGGTGAAAAAGCTAAGTTTTTAGAACCATCGTCTGGAAATTTGAGAAAATATTTCATTAAAAAACCAGAAAAAGAAAGTCAGTATTTAAAAGCATTAACAAGTGCAGAAGAGTTAGGGTTAATGACACTACATTCACTTTTGTTATCAGAAACCGCATTTATGGAACAAGAAGTCATTTTGGCTTTTGAATAAGGAAATTACTATATGGCATACCAGTTTAATTTTGTCCTCAAAAAACTAGTTTTAGTAGACTCAGCGGGATTTTGTTATTCCGAAATAGAGCTAGACAAGCATACTATATTGCTTGGTGAAGGCAATGTGGGTAAATCCAGTTTACTTAACTGTATTCGTCTATTTTTATTACCTGAGGTGAATTTTAATAAAGCAAAAGATAAGTTTAATTTTAGAAGCTCTAATGGAGATGAGTATGATAAAGACCAATCATTTGGTCACTATTTTCCTACTAAATACTCTCACTTAATTATTGAAGTAGAAAAGATTATTGGTGGTAAAAAGCATACCCATTGCCAAATATTAAGTAGAGGTAATAATCTTGCATTTGAAAGAATATTCACTACCTTATCTTATAACGAAATTAGATCCTTATTCTGGCAAGTCGAAGAAGGAGACTTACACCAAATTGGCTCTAGAGTAGATAAATTATCTACCCAAGAGGTTTTTGCAAACATAAAGAGCAAAGACAAGTATTGTATTACTGTTAAAGACCCGCAAAAACTTAAAGACCTAATGTACGCAAGAGATATTTTATCTGAAGTTGCGATGCGTTATAGCTTGTTCCCACTAAATGATGCTTCAGAGGAAAATGTAGAGTCACTACGTGCGTTAATATTAATGCTCTTTGATATGAAAACATCCAGTAAAGCCGTGGCTAAAGCTGTTGCAAACCTTATTGAGTCTGAAAAGAAAGAAACAACGGATGCTTTAAGCTTTGATATTCAATCCTTCATGTCTACCCATGACCAACTAAAGTTTGAAGAACAAAATCTGACGGATATTGAAAACAAAACCACTGAGTACAATCAGCTAACATATGACTTTTCCAGCTACAGTAAGCTATCGTCATCTGAAAGTGATTTCGTAAATTTTTATCTATATCTAAATGATACATTGAATAATACCAATCAGAAGGCCAGCCAGAGCGCTACGGTAATTAGTAATTTTCAAAAGGAATTAAAGCCACTGAATGGCGAAATTGCTGAACAAGGTCAAATTATATTTTCAGCTAATCGAAATATTAAAAAACTTACAAAAGACATTGATACTGTTAATAAGGATATTACCAAAGCAAAGGCTGAAATAAACCTATATGGTGATACTGATATCACTGAGATAATAGAAATATTAGATGATGATATAAAAGATACAAGTGAAAAAATAAAAGCGCTAAATGATGTTGACGCTAGGCGTAATCGCATTAACAAATTGCAAAATCAAATAAATAGCCATCAGCAAAACCTACAACAATTAGAGTTAGAAATTTCAAACTCAGAATTTGCCATTAAACAGCAACTTCCATCAGATTCGTTAGCTTTATTAAACTCACTTAGCCAGAAATTAACGTTAGCTAATCCAGGAAGACAGCTATCTGAGCACGAATTTAATGCAATTAACAACTTTCAAAGTTTATTTGAGGACAAGGGATATAGTTACTCCTTTTTCGGCTCAGTAATACCCAAGTCGAATGCATTCTCAACACGCAACTTGCAAAAAGAAATAGAAAATATTCAATCTGAAGTTACAGCTAAGTCATCTGAGAAAAAATCTTTAGAAAATCAAGCAACTGAAAATCCTTTAGTGATTGAAAATAAATTGAAAGATCTTACTAGGAAATTGACTGATGCCAATAGAGTTAAGTTATTAATATTTAACTATCAAGAAAACAAACACAATATAAAAATATACTCGAAACAAAAAATTGATGAGCAAGATGTAGTTAATAACACCCAACCTCTAATTAATAAACTATCCGATAGGCAGGGTGAACTAACTGAGTTAATTGAAGCAGAAAAATTAAAACAAGCTTCCATAGAAAAAGAACAAACGGAACTACAAACCATAAATAACCTGGCTCAGGGAACAACACATGCTTATCCTAAAATTAAAAGACAGCTAGAAAAGCAAAAACAGTACATCGGAAAAGCAATAGAAATAACAGCAGAACACTTACGTAAGCTACAGAACAATTTATTAGAAGTAGAACAATTAAGAATAAAAATAATTGATACCTTGAAAAGATTTGCAACGGATAAATTTGTCGAAGTTGATCAATACCTTTTTAGCCCTAGTCCATTACCAAGCGTTATTCATAGTACTTTTATGGAAGTAAAAAGAATCTATGATGAGCTAGTAGACCAAAGGCTACTCTTACGAAATAAAACAAAGATGCATAATGAAAGCGTAAGTAACTATGTCGATATTTTGGGTAAAAACTTTGAGCATATTAATCGGTTTGAAAGCCAGTTAAATAGATCATTTAAAGGGATTTCAATAAATGATCTAAATGAAATAGAAGTTTCTATTCATATTGATAGTCGTTTTAGTAACCTGATAAAAGAAATACATAAAAGTTATAACCAATTTACCGAGCAAACATTATCTGAGCAGTTCTATATTAGGTTACAAGCATTCAGCGATGCGTTTTTCAAAAATGGAGAACGTAATAAATTAGTAATGTCAGATATTATTAAAGAAGTAAGCTATAGAGTTAA
The DNA here is from genome assembly GCA_033852215.1 of Colwellia sp. GTDB lineage: Bacteria > Pseudomonadota > Gammaproteobacteria > Enterobacterales > Alteromonadaceae > Colwellia. The sequence continues at coordinate 15,347 of JAWSUX010000066.1, forward strand.
AAAAGAGGGTCATGATGGCTGGCAAACAAAGCAACAATCAACTTCTACAACCGCTCTAATTAATCTAAAGCTTGTACGAATGCTACTGGCTAAACTGCGTGCTGACAGTTGTATGGTTCAACTACCTGTAATAATGGATGAGGCGGCTAATATTAATGTTGATCAATATGAATGGTTACTTGACGATATTAGAGAAAGCGGCTTCTTTCTATTTACCGCTGGCACACACAGTTCAGGAGCTGAGCTGGTTCACATGATCGGACATCACTATGATGTTGATGCGCTTAAAACAGCGAAACCTTATACGAAAGAACGTTCAAGAGTCGTTTGGGGAGGACCACAAGCCTTTTTCAATGAAAGTGAGTTTGATACTTATAAGAGCGAAGATCAAATAGAGCTACTGGAAGGTACTGATGAAACAGTTTAGTGCCATTAACACGTTAAAAATAATGTTAGAAAGGCCAAACATTATGTTTAACGTTATTAAACAAATGGATCGCCATAACGAGCGTTTTATCAGTGAAGCGGTGGTGGCATTAACAGTCCTAGAAGACATTAAGAATCTAGATAAAAAAGAGCAACAGAGATTCAAACTTGCCTTTGCTACTGAAAACCTAGCCAATTCGCATATCGTTGCTGACCAAGATCAGTTTGAAAATGTTAATCGCTTAATGTTTCAAGAATCTGTGTTATCTATATTCAGGTTATGCGAAACATCGTTATATCAAGAATTAACCGATTCTAAACTAAAGTCTGAACTTGCATCTTTTTGGCATATCCAATCTAAATTACAAGCAACTAATTGTAGCTTTAATGCATTAGACCCTGACTACACTGAACTTGTAGAAGAGTTACTTCAAAAGTTAGGTAGCTTACTCGACTTATTAAAACGTAACTTGGTTAGAATGCAAAATATTAATAGTGATCTTGAGCAGCTATCGATTGATGTAAGTAAAGAAGGCATTGATTTTGTAGAGTACCGACAAAAACTTCTTGATGACGTTACTCGTTTATATGAAAGGCACATATTACCTACCCAAAGGTTCGTTAATCCTGATGTGAGGCTTGTTGATGGTGACAACCTTTTGGCTACTATTAATTCTATCAAAGTACTTTTTGATTCACATAGTAAGCATGAACTCTCAGATCAGATTTTTCGTTATAGCTTGAGCTTTAGCAATATCATAAACCCACTTAAAGATGTCTCTAATCAAATAAATGGGTTTATTAGAAAAACACAAAAAAGCCTCACCCAATTTAATGCCATGGAATGGCATTTTGAACGATTCAAGCAGAAGTATGAAGAAACCCTGGATGGAAGGGTTAATCGAACAAAAATAGATAGCTCATTTGCTAAAGAAACTCCCTTTATGAACAACGTTAAGCGAATTCCTCGCCCAAAGGGTTTAAAGATCGAAAATAATGAGTCTTACTTTCACAACATTTTTACGGACTTAACATACAGAATAGAAGATCAACTGATGGTAACTGATGATGTTATTGGCGCTGATGGCGAAGCATTAATTTCATTTACATCAAAAGATAGATTAGAGCGAGCAAGAAAAATTTATCGACTAATTGAAAATTTATCATTACGTGAATCTAAAGACTTAATTGCGACATTACATTACCGACTTAAAGATTTATTACCCAAGTACCATTTTGTAGACTTGATAAATGCTGTTGTTCATTTCAGAAAAACAATTTTAGATGGGAAAAAACTCATAAAGACTAATAAAAAATCATATATACAACACAACAATGAATATTACGCTTACCGGGTGGTTATTTTACAGGAGGTTTTCTAATGGAAAATACAATAATAAACAGTTTTGAAGAAGTATCTTATTTAAAAAGTGCCGAAATATACCGATTATTTTCTCAAGGAAAAGTATTAAACAAACAACGATACGACGATGTTCATGGCTGCTTTGTTGATGACGACCTATTTACTTTAGTTTTTAATAAAATTAAGCACTTTACTTTATTCTTTAAACACATGGGTTACGAGTTGAAGTTTGATGAGGATGGTGATTTCTACTCCACTCAAGAAATTCGTGAAAGTAACAACGATGAATCGGATGAAAATGCTATGAAAATTCAGGCCGTTTTACTCTTTATTAGCCGTTATTACGCCAAAGTTGGTGATTTGGCTCAGTTATCTGACCCAATGTTTGGTATTAAAGAATCAGATATAGACGCCTTGAAGCAAGATGACTTATTGATAAGTTCATTAAAAGCACTGAGGTTGGACAATTGGGATAAAGCATTAGATTACTTATCTAGTCGGAACTTGATATTTAAAATGGCAAAAGACCGCTATGTATTTAGTTCTGCTGCAATGACCTTTTTAAATAGATTACAATCAGCGTATACAGAATTCATAAACAATAAACCCGTAATTTAATTTGTTGATATTAAATAAGTTTAAGTCGTTTTTACTTTGACAAAAGCTATTTGATTTGGCAATGTTACCTAATCGACAGGGAAGAGTGATTTGTGGAAATAAGTATATTTAGGATGATGTAATTGACCCTTCAGTTTTATAACGACAATGCTACAGAATTAGCACAGCAATACCTTTCAAAATCATTTGATGAGGTACACCAAAGCTGGTCTCAATTCCTTCCCTCTATTATAGAAAACCCAAATGCTCGTATTCTGGATTTAGGTGCTGGCTCAGGTAGAGACGCTAAACACCTTGCAGAATTAGCCGCTAAAACTCATAACACAAAAAACAATATTCAAATCCTTGCTGCCGAGCCAGCAAAAGAACTATCTCAACTTGGTCAAAAGACTACCCAAGGCTTAAATGTAAAATGGCTAGAAGACTCACTGCCAGCATTAAGTAACGTAACTAAACAAGAAATCAGTTTTGATTTAATATTACTCAGTGCAGTTTGGATGCACATTCCACCAAGTGATCGGGCACGTTCAATTCGTAAACTCGCCAATCTGCTTAAGCCTGGCGGTAAATTAGTTATTTCTCTACGTCACGGTCAAACTGATGAAGAGTGTAAGCAACGAAAAATGCATCATGTTTGTGCAGGTGAATTAAAGCAATTAGCAACAGATGTAGGGCTATTCACTAAATTAGAAACGGCAAAAGAAGAGGACAAACTTGGCCGTAACCATGTGTCTTGGCAAACGGTTGTATTACAGATGCCGGATGATGGCACTGGTGCATTCCCATTTATTCGCCACGTAGCAATCAATGATGGTAAATCTGCAACACATAAACTTGCCTTGTTAAGAGTCTTGCTCCGTATTGCCGATGGTCACCCTGGTGCTATATTACGACGAGAGCCTTCACCATTCGGTGATCGAGTTATTTTACCAGTAGGATTAGTTGCGCTTTATTGGTGTCATCAATACAAAGATTTAATTGATAAATATAATATATTTCAGAGACCGGGTGATGAGCCAAACATGGGTTTCATGAAACCTAATGGTTGGCATAAGTTAACGCACCGTACAGCTTCAGATTATCGCATTGGCAATTTATTTACTGGTGATGACGCAGTATCACTGCATAAAACAATTTCAGCAGCCGTAAGTAACATTAAAACCATGCCTTGTCACTTCATAACATTACCTAATAGCGATGCAACTGTATTTGAGGTTGCTAGCAAGACAGTTAAAGCTAAAGACAGTATTTTTCTTGATTTGAAAACACTGGAGCAGTGGGGCGAATTCTCACTGCCTGAATCTACATGGTTGGCTTTTAATCGATACGCTTGCTGGATTGAGCCAGTACTTGTCAGTGAGTGGGTAAAAACAATGGCAGGTTATTCAGGTAATGCTGAATACGCCTCTCCAGAAAATCAATTTCGCTTATACCAAGCATTACATTGGTTAGAGCCTAAACGTACAACAACCGAAGTTCGTAACCGCTTTGAACAACTTAAAAAGCAATCACCTAACAGTGAGCTAATACAATGTGTATGGTCGGCAAAATCATTAAAAAAGAATTACGATATCGATCACAGCATGCCATTTGCTCGATGGCCGAATAATGACCTATGGAACTTACTACCAACGGATAGCCAAATAAATAACCAAAAAAGTGATCGACTGCCAACGGAACAAAAACTAAAACAAGCAAAAGATAGAATCCAATTTTGGTGGAAAAATGCTTGGTTAGACAATACAGAGAATTATCAACAGCGTTTTTTTGCAGAAGCGAACATTGCATTGCCAGGGTTAGAAACTGATAGCACATCGATAGATGATTTGTTTGGGGCTTTGATTGTACAACGTAGTAGGTTAAAAGAAATGCAGCAGCTAAGAGAATGGTAAGTAATAAGTTTGGAGTTGAATTGAATAAAGGTCTTAATCACCAAGAGTCTCTAATTAGAAATATTTCTAATTTGACATTTAATCTAGGAAAATTTGATTGCGTTATTGTTGTATCAAAAAACCCACAACTTTTATCTTTATTGTGCTGTTTAGAAGCTAAAAAAACTATTTCGTCACCTTATCCTTCAGGAACAAACTTTTATTATCCTATTGAGGCTGGTAAAACGTTCAGAAGGGTAAGGATTAGCAGTTATCAAACAGAAAATGGATGTTCTAGTTATTGGTATGAAGAAGTAAAAGGAACAAATTTTTCTGTGTGCAGAGCTTGGAAGTCAGCAACAGAATTTGAAAAAAATGCTATTTTGGCAAAAGATCAGGACTCTACTGACTGGATACGGCAAAGAAATGTTTCACATACTAAATTAAGTAAACATAGTGGTCAAAATTTTCCACAAATAGTATCAACTTTAAGAGATTATGAATATTGGTTAAATGAAGAGATTAATGATAATAAATCGCTGCTTAGCCTTTTTGGGTTTAAAAACTATGAAGAATTTAAAGGAATAGTTAATTTTCTTTCACCTCGTTCGGTGAATTCATCTCATGGAAATAATTATATTTGGATAAATTCAATACCGGACTCTATCGCAAACAAAAAACATATAGTTTTCTTGTCTCCAAATTCAAGTCGGCTAGAAGAGTTTAACGCAGATATCAATGAACTGTATCTTCATACAGAAAACAAAAAAATATGGAAATTGGATGAATTACCACAAATTTTACAGCTACCAGCTAAAAAGTGTTTTGTAACTACTCCAATTTCTATATGGAGTATCCTATAGTGCTTACTTCCCCTTTGTGTGAATTTACAACACCTACCATTAAATTTGTCAATATTCGTTATGCTCCTTTAGATGAATATATACGTGTGTTGGATCTATTAAGAGCGGACTGTGAGCAAGATGACTTAAGACACTCTGTCTTTAAAAAATTTAAACAGATCTTAAGTAGAATTTTAAGTGGGTTACCATTAAAAAATGAAGAACTAGAAGACACACTAAGGTTTTGTAAGCAAACAAGGTTAAATCATCAATTTTTAGCTAACCCTAGAACTTTATATCAATTAGTTAAATTCATTGAAATTAAAAAAATCATCAGCAAATCAATCACTACAATTTTTGAGTCTGAAATAAAAGAAGTTGCTATCTTTTGCAAGGACATTGAGCAATGGGAATTTATTCGTGCGTTAGTAGATGAACATGAAAGGGATTTTATATACCCTGTTTATAGAACTAATATACGAAGAAACTTTATAAATGGACCCCTCTTAATTATTGCGCCGAGCTATTGGATAAGTGATTTTCTAAAATACCCTTCCGCGGAAACTGTATATGTTATCCAACCTTATAGTATAGGTATTCCTGAACTTAAAATGGATTTATTCAACTGTAATGGAGTAGTCGATATCGGATTAGTTAATACTAGTGCAATATCGACATCAATTAAGGAATTAAACATTGAAGCTTGTGATGAATATAAAAAGAGAGGAATTATAACTCCAATAGAGGAACCCTTTAGCATTCCAAGAATGGAAGAAATGCTAGGCACTCTCTCTCTCATTACTTGCAAAGAAGTTATTGGACAAGATAATAATGTGAGTTATATACAAACTAATAAAACTTATATAACGATCAGTTATGACGGTGTTGTAGAAAATAAAATTTTTGATGAAAATGATAATTTTAATGGCACTTCGTATATTGTTAAGAATATTGATTACTCAAAAATGAGTCATGAAGATGTTAGTCAAGAATATAGAAACCAAATGGATAAATGGAAAAAACCGTTACGTGATTATTACCGTCCTTATGAGTTACCTCATCTACTAAAAGATTTAGGTGCAAAAAAAGCAAATGAAAACAATATAAAATATTGGACCAAGGGAAACTCAATAGCACCAAAAGCAAGAGAAGATTTTTTAGCAGTATTAAATTTTGCAAATATAAATAACAAAGAAGAAATAGAAACATTTCTTAAACTGGCTAAAAATATGAGAAGTAACTCGATTTCACTTGGCCATAAGAAAGCTGATGTTGCAAAAGAAATTATCAAAAAAACTATTATGAGTATATTAAGTAATGGAGAGCCAATTGAGAGTGTACTTTCTGTAGGAAATTTGAAAGCAGAAATATTTAAGTTGAAGGATAATTAATGGCAAATATGATTCCTAGGATTTTAGATCCTAGTATTCCAAGTGACGGCGAAAAGCATTTGTTTTCAAGATTAGAAAATGATTCAGGGGCTTCAAATTGGACGGTACTTCATTCCTTAAATATTGCACATCATAAAACACAAGTGATGGGCGAAATTGACTTTTTAGTTATTATTCCTAATTTATGTATTTTTGCAATTGAAGTTAAAGCACATCGTTATGTGAAATTTGAAAATGGTTTATGGCATCTAGGCAAAAGGGGGAAAACAGAGTTTCGTGGGCCATTTAAACAGATTAATGATGCTGTTTTTAGCTTGGTTGAATATTTTAAAACTAAAAGTACTCATTTAAGTAATATACCTATTTTCCCTTTAGTTATTTTTACTCACACAGAGCTTCAACATAATAGTATTGAATGGCACCCTAGAGAAGTTTGCAGTGCTAGGGAATACAGAAAAACACCTATTTCAAACTTACTGGTAAGTCGAGCAAAATCTTACCGTAAAGAATTAGTAAAAGTTAAAACTGCTAAATGGTTTTCTAGTAATGATAGCCGTCCTAATAATGATGATATCAAATTAGTCTTGGAAGTAGTCAGACCTAAAATAGAACACCTCCCTATATCCACATCATTGATAAAATCTCTAGAAGAGGATATGGAGTTTTTTACTAAAGAGCAGTTTATAGCCTTAGACGCAATGGCTGATAATCAACGAGTAATATATAAAGGGCCAGCAGGAGTAGGTAAAACTATTTTAGCAATGGAAGCAGCTTTGAGAGCAGCAAACCAAGATCATAAAGTGTTATTCTTATGTAAAAACAAGTTACTTACTCATTATCTCCAAGAGCATTCCCAGCATCGTAATATCGATATATTATCAATCACACAGCTGTTAGAAGGACAAGTTGATAAATCATTTATCAAAAGTCAGGATAGGGAAAAGGATAATTATTGGAAAGTTAATCTTCCACAAGAAGCTTATACCAACCTTATCGGTAAAAATGCAGAATATACTTTCTTAGTAATAGATGAAGCTCAAGATATACTCATAAATGAAGATTGGATTGATTGCATTGAATTATTTTTGAAAGGTGGAATCGCAAGTGGAAAATGGAATATCTTTGGCGATTTTGAACTCCAAAATTTATATTCTCTTTTCACGAATGATGATTTACTACAAGACATAAAATTTAGAGCTAATAATGTCGCCAGCTTTAACCTCACGCTAAACTGTAGAAACCTAAAAGAAGTTTCTAATCTTAATTTTTCCCTTTCAGGTTTAACGATCCCGTATTCGAAATATTTAAGAACTAATAAACCTATTTCCGCTTCAAAGTATTATTTTTATTCAAGTGAAAAAGACCAGTTTAGAAAATTAAGAGCTCAGATTACCGCATTACTTCGTTCGGGCTTTAAGCCCAATGATATCGTGATTTTATCTAAGGTATCTGAATTAAATTCAATCGCTAAAAAATATTTTAATGAGTTAAGTGCTAGAGCTTACGAATTCAGTGATAAGAACGTCCAGTTCACATCAATACATAAGTTTAAAGGCTTAGAAGCGCCAATTATTATATTGACTGATTTTGATGAAATAGAAACCAATGCATCTAAAAAACTCCTATATGTAGGGGCTAGTAGAGCAACGGAAAGCGTTATTTATTTACTCAATGATCAAATCAAAAATTACATTATTAAGTGTTAACAAAGGAATGAAAATGGAAGGTTCTGAAGTTAGAGACCAAGTTATATTGAAAACTGTTCAGGAAGAATTACTTGGGCCCTGTATATACGGTGAAAGTTTTGATTGGCAAAGTGGGACAGTAAAGAAGAGTCAGCTGAATGTCCCCTTGCAAGCTTCATTGGACAATGAAGAGATATTAAAGGTATATCCAATACAGCGATATGGAATTGGAGTTGTTTACCCTAGTGAAGCCTCAATAGTCATTGAAGATGAAAATGATGAGATTCAAGATAACAATCTTTCAGATAGTGAAGCTGAGGCTACTGCTGCTCCATCTCTTTCAAAACAAGTCAGAATAAATAATTCTGACGATAGTAATGATTTTGATATTTCTTTAGCTAATACTCGAAGTCCATCAAGTATGGGACTTTCATTTTTAATCGACTTAAAGCGTGCAAAGCTACTAGAATTTAAGATTTCAGGTGCGTTTTATAAAGCTTTTACTGTTAATAGTGATGAAGGTCATTCTTTTAATTGGTGGAAGCGTGAGCCTATTAATTTTAGTTTCAGTGTAGGTACAGACTTTAACAATGATCGTTTTAAAATCCCTTTAAAAGAATATGTAAATGACCCAAGGCTTCTAGACTTTTATATAGAAGGCATTTGTAGGGAATATCATGGGCAACCCATTATTACTGCGGCATTAGTAAATAGAACACAAATAGGGCAATTGGGGTCTTCAAGCTATAAAGAAAAAAACCAAATGAGTTTATTCCAATCTGAATTAAAGATTAGAACTCTGAATTCGGTTAAAGAACAAATAGATGCAATATTACCTTACCCATCCCAATCATCAAATTCATACGATGATTTAAGTAACGAGTTACTTTATCTTTCTGCCCCTACTTTTGGAAAAGGACATGGAGTTGCAGTCGATTGGTCATTACCTCCATACATTGAAGCTAAAGGTATTTCTGAAATATACACTAAAGCATTACCTACTTTCGAAACTCCCAGCATAACTGCGGATATTGAAAGTGATGGGGAAAATTTGCAAATATCTATGGAGGAATTGGCTAACTTTGAAGTAGGCAGCCTTGGAGAGCAGCAGTTAAATACTTTAATACTTTGGTATAGGAAATGGATTCAAACTCAAAAAGTAAATGCTTCAATGCTAAAGCACAGCGACCTTAAAAAGGAAAAAAAGTTAAAAGATCAGGCACAAATCCATATTGGTAAATGTGAATTGACTTTAATGAGAATAGAAGAAGGTTTACAGCTAATCAATACTGACAGCAAGGTCAGAAAAGCTTTTAAATTAGCAAATAAATCAATGCTTGTTCAGCAAAAAAGGTCACCTAAAGAGATTCGTAAAGCCACAATTAAAGATAAGAAAATAGTATTTTCAAAAGAGTTTACAGAAAATCCTAATGCTAAAGGTATTTGGAGGCCCTTTCAGATTGGATTTCTATTAATGTGTATAAGTGGGGCTGTTGATCACGAACACGATGAGCACGAACTCGTAGATCTAATTTGGTTTCCTACAGGTGGTGGTAAAACTGAGGCCTATTTAGGATTAGCCGCCTTTACTATTTTATACTCTAGACTTATTTATGATAATAAATCTGAAGGTGTTCAGGTTTTAATGAGATACACCCTTAGGCTATTAACTGCACAACAACTTCAAAGGGCTGCAACATTAATATGTTGCCTTGAGGTTATCCGCCGAGAAAACAAAATACCAGGTAAGGAATTTAGTATCGGGCTATGGGTTGGAAGTAAAAATACTCCAAATAAACGAGCACATGCGATAACCAAGTTAAACCTACTCAAAAAAAACGTGAACAATAAAGGGCAAATAGATAATCCTTTTCTGCTTGATCGTTGCCCTTATTGTGGTTCTCAGATGGGGGTCGCAGGAAAAGAGAAATCTTTTGTATTGGGTTATAAAAAAGACAATATTAAGAAGACAGTATTCTTTGCTTGTGAAGATAAAGTTTGTGCTTTTAATTCAGGGATTCCTGTATACATTATTGATGAAGATATTTATGACGTAAAACCTTCAATCGTAATAGGAACTGTAGATAAGTTTGCGTTGCTAGCTTGGGAACCAAAAATTAGAAATTTATTTGGAATAAATAACAATGGTGAAAGGGTCTTGTTACCCCCACAATTAATTATTCAAGATGAGTTGCACTTAATAACAGGCCCTTTGGGGACAATGGTTGGACATTATGAGCCATTGGTTGAAGAACTTTGCTCTTTTCAAGCAGATTCAGGAAAAATAATACGGCCCAAGATTATTTGTGCAACAGCAACAACTAAGGGGTTTAATGAGCAAGTTGAACAAATCTACGGACGTTCACAAACGGAAATTTTCCCTCCACCTGGACTGACTGCGGAAGATTCATTTTTTTCAAAATATGAGAGATATAGTGAAGGAAATAAGGAAGGTGAGCTTACTCCGGGAAGAAAATATGTTGGAGTATGTGCTCCGGGTTTAGGATCTATTTTGACAACACAAGTCAGATCTCATTCGGCAATGTTATTTGCTTCAAATCGTGTGGAAATTGAAAAAAGGGACCCTTGGTTAACATTATTAAGTTTTTATAACAGTATACGTGAGTTAGGTGGTGCTTTAACATTATTTCAAGCTGATATTATAAGCTATTTATTAGAGTTAAAGAGAAGATATCCAAAGTTTCTATTACCACGTTTTCTAAATGGTGGTATGGAGCTTACTAGTCGTTTAAAAGATGATGAAATACCTGCTGCAATTACACTTTTGGAACGAGGATTAAAATATCAGCAATTTGATGACACCTTTTACATAAGCTTTATTAATGAACTAGAGGTCCTAAAAAGTCTTGGAGCAGAGTTTGAACCTTATACTTTGCCGTTAATAAACGTGATTAATAAAAGTGGGCGTTTAAAAGTTGAAGATTATATATTATTAGACCAACTTAGAGTAAAGCTTAAAGAAAAAGGTATTGAACACCCTAAAAATTATTCGTCTTTAATGAAGATATTACAAGCAAGAGATGTAACCCCCTTTTGTTTAGCGTCTAGTATCATTGAGGTTGGCGTCGATATTGACAGGTTATCTCTAATGTCAATTGTTGGCCAACCTAAAACAACAGCTCAATATATACAAGTTTCAGGTCGAGTAGGTCGCCGTCCGAGTGAAAGACCAGGGCTAGTCACGACAATATACAATAATGCCAAACCTAGAGATAAATCACATTATGAAGAATTCAGGTCATATCATCAGAAACTGTACGCTCAAGTTGAGCCTTCATCAGTAACCCCTTATTCACAACCTGCAATAGAAAGAGGGTTAGCTGCACAAATGATTGGTTATGCTCGTCAATTTTCACCTATTGGAGCAATTCCGAGTGATATTGATATTAGCTTATTTGAACTTTGGTTTGATAGGCTGTTAGAAATTAGAAAGACATCAATCAAAGATTCAGAAAAAAATGACTTAATAAGTTACTTTGAGAAAAAGTTTTTGAAGTGGTGGAGAGTAAAGGGTGTTAAATCAACCTCTTGGGGGCATTTGAAGCCAGATACTGATCCAGAAGACAGTGATGTAATGTGCCCTCTTGGTGCGACTGGTAGAAAAAGATTTCAGTTTGAATGTCCTACAAGTATGAGAAATGTAGATGGTGAAGCTGTAGTATGGATAAGCCCTCAGGCTTATGAACTTAATGATGAAGATGATTTTGAGTGGTAAGTATGGGAAATAAAAGTAAAGTAAAAACACGGAAAGGTCAGTTAATTCATACATTTGGTACAGGGGCAATGCAAATCAATAAAGACGGTGTGTCAATGATTACATGTGGCTTAGATCATTGGTTTGAGTCCGATAATACTCAGTATGCTTTGGATGACAGCACTATTAAAAAATTTGAATTAACTGATGAACGTTTACAAAAAAAGTTAAATGTAACTGCGTTTAGGGTTCCTCCTGATTTTAATGTTTTAGAAGACGGTAAATTGAATAGAGTTCCAATTCCAGCAAAAAGATTTCCTCTATGGCATATCTGTAGCAATACCAAATGCCAAGCATTATCTGTTCCCTATGAAGGAGCCAATTGCGAAAAAAAATTATTTTGCGACAAATGTAAAGCTCCTACTTTTCAATCTAGGTTTATCAGTTTATGTTCCGATGGACATATAAGTGACTTCCCTTGGTTTGAATGGCTAAATCAGCACACTGGGGGAGATTGTTCCCCAGATACTTGTCAATTAAAATTAGAAGGGACAGGAAGCTCATCTGTTTCCAATATCCGAGTGAAATGTGAAACATGTAAAAGTAAGTCAGTATCATTAAAAGGAATTTTTCAAAGTGAAACAAATGATAAGGGTCAACTTGAATCTACTTTGTCTAAAGCAGGGATTGAATGTATTTGTAGTAGCCCCTGGTTGGGTGATAGTTCAGAGGCTAAATGTACAAAAGTCCCTGTTGCTGCATTAAGGCAATCTACTAACGTGTATTTCTCAAAAACTGATTCTTCTATACATATTCCATTTCAAGGAAATGGCGTGAATAAAGATGTAAATGACTCTTTCGAAGACCTAACGGAGCAACAAAAATCACGTGTTAACGGAGCTGGTGATTTGGCAATGAAAGTTCAATTAATGGGAGCTATATTAAATGGAAAGTATAGTGATGCCAACTTAAAGTCATATTTTGATTTAAGAGAAAAAGGTATGGAGGAATTGGAGTGCGAAACTGAAGAGGAGTATCGTTCACAAGAACGGAAATATTTTTTAGAAGGTGTAAATGAAAAAACTCTTGCTGTTCGACCACAGAAGAAAAGTGATTACGAAGACTGGCTATCTGAATATATCTCTAACATTTCTCTTGTCCGTAAATTAACTGTAACCCAAACCATGTATGGTTTTGATCGTATATCACCAGGAACTAATAAATCATATGATGATTATAAAAAAATGTTATGGAAGGAACATTCTAATATAGGTACGTGGCTACCGGCAGTTCAAAGCCACGGTGAAGGGATCTATTTAGAGTTTGATGCCAAACGTATCCAAGAGTGGTCTGAACAATACTCTAAATCTAGTGCTTTCATAAACTTAATGCGTAAAAAAGAAGAACATGGGTATCTTGATAAATTTGAAGACTTAACTCCTGAGTTTATTTTAATACATAGCTTTTCACATTTGTTAATAAATCAGCTGATTTATGAAAGTGGTTATAGTTCAGCCGCATTAAGAGAGAGGTTGTATGTTAGTAGTAAAGATAATCACAAAATGTATGGGTTATTAATTTATACAGCTTCGGGGGATTCTGAAGGTTCTTTAGGTGGGTTAGTGAGAGTAGGGCAACCAGGAAACCTTGAGCCAATTATTGCAAAAGCTATTTCGAACGCGTCTTGGTGTAGCTCAGATCCTATTTGTTTTGAAACGGGGCATCATGGTGGACAGGGGCCAAATGGACTTAATTTAGCTGCTTGTCATAACTGTCTACTTTTGCCGGAGACTTCTTGTGAAGTTTTTAATAGTTTATTAGATAGAATGACAATTAACGGCACAATATCAAAATTAAATGGATATTTTGACGAAATATAACGGAGGATAAAAATGTATATTATCAATCTACCAAGAAACATTAATGCGGATACCACTCCGAGTTTTTTTAAAGAACTTGAAAGTAACTCTTTAACAGAAGACGTATGTATAGATTTCAACAAAATCCAATTTTCAACACCTACATCAATGCTAATTATTGGATCTAAATTAAGAAAATGGCGAGTTGCCAGAAATGAAAAAAAATTAAGAACTGCTATAAAAAAGATACAGGAAACTGAAGCAATGAGCTATTTAGGGCATTTAGGTTTCTTTGATTTCATTGGCTCTAAAAAAGATTTTGGTAAAAAGATGGGAGAAGCCAATGGTTCGGCAACCTATGTTCCAATAATTAATATTAAAAGACCACAGTTTAGTACGTTAGATAATTGGTATAGGAGTATTATTTCATCTGTTAGGGGGTTAGCAAATGTCCTAGCTGGAACAAAAGAAGATACAGAAGAACATAGATTTTATCTTTATACATTAAGAGAAATAGTAAGAAATGCTTTTGAACACTCCCAAGTAGATGAATGTTTTATATGTGGCCAGCGTTGGTCAAATGGAAAAGTTGAAATAGCGATTGCTGATGAAGGCGTTGGAATTTCAGCTAGCTTGAGTCGTTCCTATTCTTTAGATAGTGAGGAAGAAGCTATAAAGTTAGCCATTAAACCAGGAGTTTCAGCAACAAATAACATTATAGTTATTGATAATATCTTTGATAACTCTGGGTACGGCTTATATGTACTATCAGAAGTTGTGTCAAGTTTTGGTTGTTTTACCCTTGGCAGTAATTCAACACGATTAATTAATAAATCAGGAAATGAATCTATTGATAAATTTACTTTTAATGGAACTTTTATTGGTATTGAATTAGATCAAGCACCTAAATATTTTTCTGAATTGTTGCAAGATATAATTACCAGCGGAGAGCAAATGGCTACCAATTATGGAAAAGCAAGCTCAGCTTCAAAAATGTCTAAATTACTTTAAGGAGGATATTAGGATTTTCTATTGTAAGTTGCTAACCAACT
>JAWSUX010000456.1:0-2535 GCA_033852215.1 Colwellia sp.
TTTTTTAACGAAGCTATGGCATTAAAATAAAGTACTGATTGAAAAGCTATAATCAGTATTAACATCATCCCTACTAGCCTAGATTGTAATAACAATGTCATTTTCTAAGCCACTTCTTGCTGAAATGTATCACAGTGGGAAATATAGCTGTTGTTAGATAATTTCATTACATCCCTAATTTAAAATTTGTGTTCGTATCTAAGTCGAGTTAGTTAACAAACGATAAATAAATATCCCTATTATTGAAAAGTATAGTGAACATTTTATTATATTTTATTTTATTTTTACTAACCCTGAGTGCAACAGTCGTTCTTTGCGCAGTGAATTGGGCTGAAGAGAGCTTGAACTAAAGAAAACAGCCTAAGCGTGAAGGATTAATTACAGTAAAAATAACTACTAAATATATACAAAAGATACACTATGACGTTTAGTTACTCTGCTCATATAAGGTGCAAGTAATGAATTAACATTGTGCACTTGTGCAAACGTGTCTTGTTTTAATCTATTACAAAAAAAAAGGTTAAATAAAATAATTGTTAATTATCAGTTTGTTGTGTTGAATTTTAGCCTGTGCACTTATCATGGTACTAATCTTGCGATGCATGAGCTAATTGAAATTTAAATTGTTAGTTAGGTGTACATCATGAGCGAGACAAAGAGAGCAAGTAAGCAAAAAGTTGTGGTAGTTGGTAATGGTATGGTTGGTCATCATTTTATTGATCAGTTAGTTAAAAGCCACAGTGATGATTACCAAGTTGTCACGTTTGGTGAAGAGTCTCGCTTAGCTTATGACCGTGTTATGTTAACTAGCTACTTTACTGGTAATACTGCTGATGATTTAGCTATGACAACCCCTGAAGCTTACGACGAGCAAGGTGTTGAATATTACCTTAATGCACAAGTGACAGAAATTGACCGTGCAAATAAAACATTGCAAACAGCGACGGGTCAAAGTATTTCTTATGACAAGCTAGTACTTGCTACCGGTTCTTTCCCTTTCGTACCACCTGTCCCAGGTAAAGATCAGCCTCATATTCATGTTTACCGTACATTAGATGACTTAGATGAAATTGCTGAGTCGGCTAAATCTTCTAAAGTTGGTGTTGTAATTGGTGGTGGTTTACTTGGTTTAGAAGCGGCTAATGCGATTAAACAATTAGGCTTACAAACACATGTAGTTGAATTTGCACCACGCTTGATGGCAGTGCAGCTTGACCAAGATGGCGGTAACTTATTACGCAGTAAAATAGAAGATTTAGGTGTGAGTGTTCACACGGGTAAAAATACCACTGAAATTGTTGCTGGTGAAACGAGCCGTTACCGCATGAATTTTGCTGATGGTTCTTTCTTGGAAACCGATACGATTGTGTTCTCAGCAGGTATTAGACCACAAGATGCACTAGCTCGCTCTAGCGACTTAGCGTTAGGTGAACGTGGTGGTATCGCAATAAACGATCAATGTTTAACCAGTGATGAAGATATTTATGCCATTGGTGAATGTGCTTTATGGGACAACAAAATCTTTGGTTTAATAGCTCCTGGTTACGCTATGGCTAAAGCCGCAGTAAGTCACTTAACGGGTGGCGAGAAGCTTTTTACCGGTGCTGACATGAGTACCAAATTAAAATTACTTGGTGTAGAAGTTGGTAGTATTGGAGATGCTCACGGTAATACTCCTGACTCACAAAGTTATAGCTTTGTTGACTCTTCTGCAGGTATCTATAAAAAGGTTGTGGTTAGCAGTGACGGTAAAACGTTACTTGGCGCAGTACTTCTTGGTGATACCAGTGATTATGGCCAATGGTTGCAATTAATCCTAAATAAAATTGAGTTATCACAACCTGCAGAATACTTACTGTTACCAGAAATTGAAGGTAACATTACTAATGCCGCTTCAGGTGTTGATGCGCTACCTGCAACAGCACAAATTTGTTCTTGTTATGACGTAACTAAAGAAGATATATGTTGTGCAGTGCGCGATGGCGCACAAGACATTGCTGCAATTAAATCTTGCACTAGTGCTGGTACTGGTTGTGGTGGTTGTGTACCACTAGTAACCCAAGTATTAAACAGTGAATTAGAAAAAGCGGGTGTTACGGTTAACAATGACATATGTCGTCATTTTGCTTATTCACGTGTTGAGTTATTTGACATCATTCGTGTTAAACAAATCAAAACCTTTGAGGCGTTATTAGCTGAATGTGGTCAAGGTGATGGTTGTGAAATATGTAAACCTGCGGCAGCCAATATGCTTGCTTCATTATGGAATGATCACATTTTAACCGATGAATTACTTGGTCTACAAGATACTAATGATAATTACCTAGGTAATATGCAAAAAGATGGTACTTACTCTATTGTGCCGCGTATTCCTGGTGGTGAGATCACCCCTGACCATCTTATTTTAATTGGTGAAATTGCTAAAGAATATAATCTATATACTAAAATTACTGGTGGTCAACGAATAGATTTATTCGGTGCTCAATTACATGAACTTCCGCTTATTTGGAAAGCAATGGTTGATGCAGGTTTAGA
>JAWSUX010000457.1:0-1386 GCA_033852215.1 Colwellia sp.
AGAAATACGAAAAAGTAGTAAAACAACAGTAGAGTTTTCAGCATATTATATTGCGAACAATACGTTATGCTGCCTAACCGAAAAGTCGACCTTTATTATTGAAAATGGATTGTGGCGTTATCTTGATGGCGAAATAAGCTCGCATACCGAATTATATCAAGTAAAACGTAATGAGATCTGCCCTTGTAATAATTATCCAAGTGCTTTTTCAGTTAAAAAAGGAAAGAAATTTAAACACTGCTGTGGTCGTTAATATTGAATAAATCTGTCAGGCTAATAAAAACTAGAACTAAGCAAGCAGAGGTGCTTTAACTAATGACTGCTCAATACCTTTTAGCCATTCTTTCGCATTGAAACTCAACGATTTATTAAGTAATTGAGAAGAAAAGCCACTTTCTTTTTTATTTGTTTTTTCGTCTTGCTGTTCATCTTTTATTTCGCTATTGAGTTGACTATGTCTCAGTTGGCAATAAAGGCTAGTATTGGTCATGATATTACTTGGGATATGTTGTGCATTATCACGAAAAGCTAATGGACGAGGTAACATAGCATTAGTTAAATGTAATCTTGCAAGCCCCTTTTCTTTAACCATTTCAGCTTGATTAAATAAGCCAACTTCATTATTGCTCTTCAAAGCTAAAGGCGCTTTATCAGGTAACTCAAAAAAAGTTCGAAGCTGTGCACTGCCTTGATGTACTTGTTTTGTTTTATCACTTGGCGGCAAAGCAAACTGACTTTGCTCTCTAACATCTTGCGCTAACATTGCTAACATTAAAGCAAAGTCAGCTCGACGTGTTTGGCTAATAGACTCATTTAGCTGCTCACCCAACTGTAACTCATGCAATAAAACGCTCATTGCAGGTGAGTCACCTACAACCGTTTTAGCGCTTTGTTGTGTCTGTTCGACAGAAAATGAGTTTACAGCCAATGCAATTCACTTATTTACAATTTAATTAAGTAAATAAGTTATCGGCTCAGTAACTAAAACATTTAGTTAAAAATATTTTTTTTACTTTATTGGCCAAGTTAACCTAAAAGAGGCACCACCTAGGACACTATCACTAATACTCGCCTGCCCTTGGTGCCACTCCATAATACGCACCACAATAGCTAAACCTAAACCAAAACCACCCGTTTCACGATTACGCGATTGATCACCACGAGAGAAAGCATCAAAAATAATTTGCTTAAACTCATCTGAAACCCCTGCGCCATCATCTTCGACAAAAATATTACATTGACCACTTTCTTCAGTCAGTGTCACTCTCACTTTACCATTGCCATATTTTATCGCATTACTGATAAAGTTATTTAAAGCCCTATCAATGAAATGACCATCACAGTTAACTAAACAGTTTGCTGATTTATTAATAAACTCAATCGAGC
>JAWSUX010000458.1:0-3235 GCA_033852215.1 Colwellia sp.
TTATCTGTAATTTGTCCCGCTTGAACAGCTTGTTATATTTTTTTATCATGAAAACAAATGTTGTGGTTAAAGTGCCAAGCTGACTCAACTAAAATATAAGAGCTATTTATGCCCTTCATATTCGCTTAAGGTTACCCTCATAGGAAACAATCAAACCAACCATAGGTACAACGATTTCAATGTTGAAGCAAAACAATCCATTTTTTTCCGTTTCAAAACTACGCCCTTTAGGCAAAAGAAAACCAGGTAAAGGAATTCCAAAGCAAGACCAACGTCTAGGAACAAAACATAATTTATCTTCTTCAACCACTAACGCAACAGAGAAATCTAAAACACCAAAACTTTCAACTAGCAAAAATTCATTTTTATGTGTACCTCGTTGCTGAAACGATGAAAAAACCTTGCCATCAAAGTTACGTACCCAACGTTCCCGATTACCTTCTGGCGTAATTGACATACCAATAGGTACATCATCTGCTGCCTGTGGAAAACCAAAACACGCACAGATGATTTTTGTTAACACGCCATGACCACGCCTAACATTAGCTGTTCCACTCCATTTACTAGCTGTGGATAGGTTATGTAACGCTTGAACTTTTGCTGGTAAGGTATCGAACGCTGAACCTAATACATGCCTAAAAAGTTGTGGAGATCTTTCGCCCCTTCTAAAGCCTGTATAAATTTTTTTGTTATTAAATAAATTATCGTAGTCAGAAAGCTCAAGCGCATTAGCTCCAGATCGTGCCCCTGTGTCAGGCTTTTGATCGATGAGAAACTTTCTAATAATTGCTTCTATCGTCATCGACGGGATATATGGGCCATCATTTCCCTCAGCTAATAGATGCCAACTCTGCTCTATTATTTTTCCATTCGTAGTACCTTGAGCATGGACGAACATGCCACCACGGTGTTCACCGAATTTAACCATATTTAAAACGAGATAAAATAACTTAGAAAATGGGACTAATGAAGGTAATTTAAAACGCGCACGCGCCATTGATAAAAGGTTAAGCACTCGGTGAAGCGTTTCAGGTACTGGGCCTGCTCCCATCCATATATCCGTTAATGTTGGGTGTTCTGGCGGAATAATTTGCAAATCAGGCACGTCGACAAGTGAGTAGCGGATATTTCTAAGTGGCATTTTACCCGGAACAGCTACCGTATATCTGAAGCTTTCAGCAAGGCCTATACCATGTCCTATTTCGCCATTACGCTGAAGTGTAACAGGCTCACCGGCATAACTAAGCACAGCTCGCATGACATTTATCCCAACTCCAGCATAAACAGATGGAGCAATCCCCCCTTTCACAGTTACAATATCCATCGTTAAAGCCATATCTCGTAATACAGCAGCAGTTAGTACTGGAAAGCTACTCACTCCAGACAAAACAAATACACCAGCAGCTTTAGCTTTGTCATTAAATTGTGATACACCATAAACAAAGTCAGCTGCGTCAGCAAAGTCTAGGTAATTAACACCTTCCGTTATACAAGATTTAATTACACTGTAACAATCAGAGCCATAAGCTTGAAATGGGCCAGAAGCATCAACGACAATTTGTGGGCGTTCTGTAGAAAGTGCATTGGTTATATCCTTACGATCAAGCTGTAGAGCCCTAATTGTTGCTTGACCTTTATATGCAGTACAAAATTCTTGGGCTTTAGATAAATTTCGTCCACAAACGATAAGTTCTATATCAACAATATCTGAAAGTAATTCAACCAATCGGCCGCCAAACACACCGTAACCACCGAGAATCAATATTTTCATAAACTGTCCTTTATCATAACGTTAAACTTCCATTTCGAATCGACTCAGCATTACATTTTCTAAATAAAACCAAAACTTCTAGTATCAATATTTAATATGACTTTATCAATTTTCAATATGTGACAAGGCCGAATAAAAATATAACGCCCATTTAAGGGGCTGATAATAGTTTGCTAAAATGTGTAGCGAAGCGAAACCGAGCAAACTGTTAGCAGTCCCGCTTTAAATTCTTGTTATGTGTTTTGTACGATTTAAAAACCTTTGAAATAATAATGATAGAAATTACCCCAATAATATTAAGAGCAAAGCCCTTAGGGTTATTTAAAGCTTCGATAGGATCAGGAGTTGGAGAAAAGGATATATGGTACCCATAACCAGCAACAAATTTATGCATATAGCCATTAACATAAACAAATATACATTGCATACCATAAAAGATATAAAAAGCTGGGATAAATAAAGGCTTATTTAATATTCCAAGAGTCCCTGCCAAAAAACCAATTAAAATAAAAATCGTATAACCTATATATATGTCCCCATACCGTAAGTATATATTTAATATGCCTTTAGTTTCCCATAAACATAAAAGAATGGTTATTATACTTAGTATTAGAACACCACGATGTTTCATAAAAACCCTTAAACACATAACGCCATTTTAAGGGGCTAGAAACAGTTAGGCTAAAATGCGCGAAGCGCGAGCCAACTGTTAATAGTCCGGCTTGAAAATACTTGTTAGGGCTGCGACTACGCATGCCAGTTGATATCTATTTTTTTGTGGGTTGCCACACAGTCACGTAAATATAGATTGATAAGGCTTTGATAAGGAACACCTGACTCTTCTGCCATTCCTTTAAAATAAGAGATAACGTCTTCACCTAAACGCATTGTGACTGGTTTTTTAAGTTTGCTAGCGTAAGGGTTTTTACGCGACTTCATAGTTGATAAATCATATTCATCTTTCATAATTAGTGCCCTCGCTGATAGTGTTTACGTTCATTTTTTGTAGCTTTTCTGGCTGAGATAACTCTTACAGTATTTCCTTCGTCACGCTCACAGTGACAAATAAGAAGTAGGTTTGTTTCATTACTCATTCCAAGCATCAAAAAACGATCTTCTGTTTCGGAGTTATTGTGATCAAAAAACTGCACGGCGAAATCATCAAAGAAGACTGATTGAGCTTCTTTGAAAGATATACCGTGTTTTTTGATATTTGATGCAGCTTTGACTGCATCCCATTCGAATTTAATCATATGTACATTGTATGTACAAAACTCCGAGTTGTCAAAGTAGCCCTAACGCCGTTTTAAGCGGCTTGTAATAATTTGCTAAAATGTGCAGCGAAGCGGAACCGAGCAAACTGGTACGAGTCCGACTTGAAAACCCTTGTTAGGTGAATTTACGGCTCCCTATTATCAATCTCAACCACCAAAGTCAGTTGAGAAGAAGTCAGCGCCACCACCA
>JAWSUX010000067.1:0-20136 GCA_033852215.1 Colwellia sp.
TGAATGGTGATGGGTATATATTACTGGCTTGGTTATACCTTACTTAAATTTAAACGGAAATATAGAAATGACTGCAAGCGATATTTGTAAAAGAAAGAAAGTGAGCATGTCGGTAATTATTATTTTTTCGTTTGCTTTTGGTATAGGGTTTGGCCTATTTTTTGGTGAAATGATTTCTTGGATGGCGGTGATTGGGGATGCTTTTATTAAGCTACTTCAAATGACCATTATTCCTTATATTATTGTGTCTTTAATCTCTAGCTTAGGAAAACTTTCAATTGAGCAAGCTAAAAGCCTAGGCATAAAAGTAGGTCAACTTATGTTGATCATCTGGGTTATTGGTTTACTTGTTATATTTTTTATAAAATACATTTTTCCTGAATGGCAATCGGGAGAGTTTTTTAGTGTGAATGAGCTCAATGCACCTAAATCAATTAATTTGCTCGATTTGTATATCCCTTCTAACCCATTTTATTCTTTGTCAAATAGTTACATTCCAGCCATCGTTGTTTTTTGTGTTGCTACGGGGATTGCATTAATCTCAGTTAAAAATAAAGAGGGGATTTTAGAACCAATGCGCTCGCTGGGTGAAGCATTTAATAAAGTAAACTCCTACATAGTGAAAATGATGCCTGTCGGTGTTTTTGCGATGACAGCAGCGACTGCAGGCACAATGGAGTTAGTCGAATTTCAAAAGCTGCAGGTGTTTTTTTTAGCGCATATTGTGATGACGATCGTATTAACTTATTGGGTATTACCTGTTATTTTAGCGTCTTTCACCCCGTTTTCTTATAAGGATATTACCAGTATTGCTAGCGATGCTATGATAACTGCTTTTGCTTCAGGCAATATCTTTATTATTTTACCAATACTTATCGAACGTACTAAAGAATTATTTCGTAAGTATGAATTAGCTGATGAAGATACCGATATTTATGCGAATATTATTATCCCGGTTGTCTTTAGCTTCCCAAATTTAGGCAAGTTATTAACCATTGTTTTTGTTTTGTTTGCGGCCTGGTTTTCTGGCAAAGACATTGATTTTTTTACCTATATACCAATGGCTATTGCAGGATTAATTAGTTTATTTGGCAGTGTGTATTTAACCATTCCAATGTTGCTAGACTCATTAGAACTATCAACAGATTTATTTCAATTATTTATGGTATCGAGTTTATTTACGAGTCGCTTCACTTCACTTTTGGCTGCAATGAATATTTTCATTTTAGCTGTGGGGGGAACCGCTATGCTAGCCGGTATTGCCAAAATTAGCGTGAAAAGGCTAATTCTATACGCTACGTTAACCCCAGTTGTTATAGGCAGTTTTTTCTTACTTTCTTATCTGTTTTTGAAACAAGTGGTTAATACTGAATATACTATGGATTCAGTTGTCAGTAATATGACAGCAGCACAAGAATTGCCTGAAGAAGTTACCAATTACAAATTAAACATGAAACCCCAACCGGTTGCGCCTCGCTCTTTGCAAAGTATTATTCATAGTGGCGTCTTACGGGTAGGTTATAATCCGCAACAAGTTCCTTTCTCTTATTTTAATGCAAATGATGAATTAGTCGGCTTTGACATTGATATGATGAAAAAATTGGCATCAGAACTGAGCGTTAAATTAGTCTTTATTCCCTACCAAAATGTTGCGGCTAAAGCGATCAATAATGGTTTATTTGATATTGCTATTTCTGGTTTGCAGCTAACCACTTCAAGAATTCAACAATTCAATTACTCAACTCCAGTTTTAACATTACATTACTCATTAGTTGTTAAAGATCATCGTGTTGATGAGTTTTCTGATTATGAAAAGGTCATGGGCAATGAAGAGGTAAGATTTGCTTCTGTTGGTATTTATTCTATTGAATCCGATCTAATAAAACGCTTCCCGAATGTTGTTATTGATAAAATAGAATCTGACCAAGTTTTCTTTCAAGATAATGGTAAAACATGGGATGGTTTATTGATCAGCCTTGAAGCTGGTAAAACATGGACTATTCTATTTCCTGAATATGCAACGATTTATAATCGTGAACGCATTAAATCATTTCCAACGGCTTATGCAATGGCTCGTGGGAACCTATCACTACAGACCTTTTTAAATTCATGGTTACTTATTCAGCAATCATCAGGCTATATTGATACATTATATGGTTATTGGATATTAGGAGAAAATGCCGCACCTAAACAGCCTCGTTGGTCGGTGATCAAAGATGTTTTAGCTTGGGTTGATTAGCTTGATAATCTGTATTCAATCGCTTGGCTAATTTCACAGTATGTTAGGGTTTATTGGTTTTTTTGATGATAATTCACAACCACTTATATTGACAGTCATATCTTAGAATATGCCAATGTAAGTGTAATTTTATATCTAATTATACTTACTATTTCACTGTTTATTTTACCAATACCGTTTCCATTTTAATTGGCTATTTTATGGAAAATGAACAAAAATAATTATTGAGTTATCGCGTTATAACAACATACGCATGATTGTAAACAGCATTTGATAAACTACAGAGTTAGGAGTTATTTTAATAATTTACTAGCTATACCCACTAAAGGAATACAAGATGTTTGAAAACACATTATTGAGGTTAATTTACATCCCCTTTTTAATATCCATTTCGTTATTAACTGGCTGTAGCAGTTACGACTCCCGGATTAAAGACAACCCTGAAGCAGTCAGGAAACAAATTAATTTAAACAGCAAGCTATTTATTGCAAATATTTTGCAACAAAAACCTGACTTCAAAGAAACACTAGATGGCTCTAAAGGTTATTTTTTTGGTGAGATTTCTTCTGCCACTGTCGTATTAATAGGTGCTGCATCAGGGCTTGGTGTATTACATGATAACAATAACCAAAGCCAAACGTATCTAGACATAAAAAGACTAGAGCTAGGCCCTGGTCTCGGCATACAAAAACTTAAGTTTTTATTTGTTTTTCATAATACCAAATACATGGAAACCTTTAAAAAAGGACGTAACTTACCGGTGGCTGGCGCTGATATTAGCACCGGAGAGTCTTCAACTTTTGCTAACTACACCCTTGATAACGAGAATGAAAATTATACAGTAATCATTGAAACTGATGGCGGTGCTCATGCTGGAGCAACGGCCCGAATCGCACGAATACAGGTTAATACCGAGCTAACGGATACTGGTTTATCAAATGTTAGTAGAGCTACAAAGGGGTTCGCCGAAGATAATCAGCAAGTTGAAGGAGCACCTCGTCAATGGGATTACGCTTTACCATTTTTAGCTCAACAAGTTATTGATTTAGGCTATGATTTACCCAACCCATATGGTATCGGCTATACCTTTGCTTATGTTGAACAAAATCAATTTATTGAGGATTTAAAAATAGGCTTTAAAGGCTCAGAGAAAATAGATATAAACTCTGTAGCCTTTCCTTCGGTAGTGTCTAAAACAAATACTAATAACCTGGTTTTTGATTCTTGGATATTTCCCTTCTTTAATCTCTTTGGCATGATAGGTAAAGTAGATGGCATCGCCCCAATTAATTTTACTGTTGATGGTGATGGCGCACTAGAAGATTTAGGTATTCGATGTGATGGCTTTCGCCCTCCGCCAATATGCGGAAAATTACAAGGGGGGAATTTTTCTGTTGATATTGAGTCTACAATTGCTGGCTATAATTATGGTATTGGCGGCACTTTTGCTGCCGGTTGGAATAACTTTTTTGTTGCTATACCTTTTACCGTTAATATTCTTGATTTAGACGATAAAACAATAGATGGCAATGCTTACGGCATATACCCTAGAGGTGGTTATATGTTTGATTTAGGCAGTAATGGTGCCCTGTCACTGTTTGCAGGCGCAAGCTACTTATATACCAAACTAGAAATAGAGGGAATACAACCAATACCTGGTACAGAGGAAGGTATCGAATACACTGTTAAGCAAGAGAACATTGATAAATGGACTGGTATTCTTGGTGCTAACTGGGATATTAACAAAAACTTTAGCCTTATGGCCGAATATAATGGATTTGCCGGCACACGACAAAGTCTTATTACGGGCCTTACATATAGGTTCTAACGATTTGTAAACATGGTGGTCAGCGGCCTACATTGAAAAAGCCAATGAGTGCTTTTGAGTCATAAGGCGATAGAAAAAACGTTTTAGTTGAATTAGCCATAAAATTTTTATAGCCAATTCAAATGGTTGGCTGCATTTTCGATATAATAGTTCAATCATATTTAAGGGTGACGTGGTTTAGAGTTTAAAGTAGTATCTAATATTGATACTTTATTATTAAGGATACCCCTCATGCCAATGGATACTAAAGACCTAGGTCTTATCACTGTTTTACTTAAACGTTTTGAAAAAGAAAGATTACCCAGAGCTTTATCACTAAAAGAAAAAGTGAATGATGGACATATATTGAATCAAGACGACATCAAATTTTTAGAGTTCGTCATGGAAGATTCTCAACAAGTATTAGGGCTAGTCAAAAAACATCCAGAGTATTTGTCATTGGCGCATCAGGCAATAACCCTTTATATGGATATTATGGCTAAATCCCAAGAAAACAACAAAGGAAAATAGGGTTACCTCATAACCACTAATGAAACTCAATAATCTGTCTTTGTTATATATTTTGAGTTTCATTAAAGAAGAATAGTAAATCTTGTTGTAGCATTTTTAGTTTTCCTTTCTGTTCGAAATTCTTACCTTTATGTTACTGTTTACATTAGCTGTTTGCATACTTAATTTATTCCCTTACTAGAAAAAGACATGAGTCGAGTAATCAAGGGCATTTGTTTAACCTCTTTACTAATCGAAATTTTCAATATCGCTTATGCTGCTAGCGTGCCCATATTAGATGATAGTGAAGCTTCATTTTTCGGCCCAATACAATTAGAAATGGACTATGTTGATGCAGGAACAATCAATGACGCTGTTAACTTTACACAAAATGAAAAACTTGGTCTTCATTTGAACAATTAGATAGTGATGGTAATCGGTTACCCTCAACTGGTGAAGATATGTCAGAATTTTAATTAAGTTCGCATTTCAGTTTTTAATGACAAAGTTGATAAACATAAATTTATAGCCTCGCTCACTATGCTTCACCAAAAGCCGTATAGAATAAAAAGAGCAATGTCAGTGTGGTTATATCATTGCTACGTTACAGCTCATCATTAATAATTGTTGTTGGTTTAATAAATATCAAAGTTAGTAACTTGTTGTAATTATGTAATTGTTTAAAAACAAAGCAAAAAAAAAATATTAATCCATACTTACTAAAACATTGAATGATATAACAAAGGAATAATGATGAAACCAATTAAGCTCTCACTTTTAACTACCTTGATACTAAGCGCATTCACTAATTCAAGCCAAGCTGTCGAACTTTATAATAACAGTAAAACAGATTTCCATATCGAAGGAAATGTTTCAGTTTTTTTGGCTAACAATGATGATGCTAGTGAGCTTAGCGATGGCTTTTCAAGATACTTATTTCATACTTCTCATATTTTGACCAACAATTGGAAAGCACTAGCCAAATTAGAATGGGGTGTGCAGGTTTCTAATACTGACAATCAAATTGTTGTTAATCATAATGGCTTAACCAGTACAGGTCCCTCTGAAGATAATGTTTGGTTACGACAAGGATATGTTGGTGTCGCTCATGATAAATATGGCCGCTTCACCATGGGGAAACAATGGGGAGTCACTTATAATATTACAGGTGTGACTGATGTTTTTGATATCTTTGGTGCCGAGGCCGCTGGTGTTTATAACTTTAGTACTGATGGCGGTTTTTCTGGCACGGGCAGAGCTGAACAGGCGATACAATATAATTGGAGTCATGACAAACTTAAAATTGCTGTGCAATATCAAGCAACAGAAGAAATTATTGACTTAGAAACACTTATTGAGGATGAACCAGAAGCAGTTGTCAATTTTTCTAACTCTTATGGCTTTTCAGCTATATATCAAGCACCGTATAAAATTGGGCTGGGCATTGGTTATAATAAAGCCAAAATATCTCTATCCCAAGAACCAATAAATATTGCTTCAAATTTCGATGATATTTTAATAACCGGTCACATTACTTATAGTAATTTACGCGCACAGGGCTTTCAGGTGTCACTTGTGTATTCAGCAATGGAAAATCATGAATGGAATGATGCAGGTAAAGTGATGAATAAAGCCACAGGTATTGAACTGCACAGTTCCTACCGTTTCGACAATGATATTGCGATACTGCTGGGCTTCAACTCTTTAAAAGATGATTCCAAAGCCGATTTTGGCTCTAATGGTTTGTTCCATAAAAAATACATCATTGTTGGCGCAAAATATCATTGGATAGAAGAATTTCATTTATATACTGAATTTAAAATTGATAGTTCAACAGCTTCTGATCAAGCGATTGATCTATCAGAAGATGCTTTTGGTATTGGGATGGCGTATAAATTTTAGTGATCTTTATTTGGTAGAAGTATTTAAATTATAAACGGCTCCATGTTATGGAGCTTTACCAAAATTCCGATTAACTATGCCACTTAGGTTTAACAACCCTTACTTTGACAAGTGTAGCTGTACTTTGCCGTGCGGAATAAGTTGACTTTGAAAGTGTAAAAGAAAAGTGATGCCTGATTTTAACAGAACAAACTTATACCAATTCCATTAAGTTGTTGCCACTTGTATGGTAAAAATTCTAAGGCGCGTTGCTCTCAATCACAAGCCAGCTATTTCACAATTGAGCGTCTTGCTTTGATTTATTCTTCCTGCACACAACAAAATCATAAACATAATAGAACTGGTATCATTTAGTTAACAAGTCCAAGTTAGAAAACTTTTTATTAATAACTACCGAGTATTAATTGTTTAACAGGCGCGAATAATCAATAGTTCCTCATGATCAACACACCTGGCTTTATCTCACTTTTTTAATATTATGCACAGTATCTACAGCATAAACCCTATCAATCCCATGACAAACACTACACTGCTCAATTACAACGCCAGAGTCTATTTGTAACTTTGTTGTGCTAAAGCTTCCCCCATTGGACTCTATATGTATTTTAGCTTCTGAATTATCATGACAGGAGCTACAAATAGCTGCGGTTGGAGAGATGACAATATCATCATCATGATTTTTAATATCTTCACCTGTACTAACGGTGCTGCCCATAACATTATTACGTAACGGTAGCTGATAACTGTTATTAACATGACATGTAGTGCAATTATTTAGTTGATTAGGATAATGAACTTTATCTTCATCATAAACATGAGTGCGGTATCCCATATAGCCGACTAATTGCAATGGCGCTGTACGCATTTTACTGCCATGAATGGCGTGGATCATGGTTTTAAAGTCTAATGACTCTTCAACCTTGCCATCGGTAGGTGGTGTTTGTGCCATCTCGCGGGTTCGTTTATCAGTATTTCTCGGATTGTGACAGGTAACACAGGTTTGAATATTATTCGCTTTACTATTACCATGTTTTACTAAGTCACCATGGCAAGTTAAACATTGCTCCGTTGAAACATTAACTCTTCTAACAGTCGTTTGATCATTTGTCTCATCGATAGAGAAATAACTAATGGTGTTATTTAAGCCTATCTGAGTTAATTCATCAGGTTTTTCGCTATCTAAAGCGACTGCGGGGTGACCAGAAATAAATGTACTACCACTACCGGTTGCTACATAATTTGGCGTTAAACTTCCATCAGGAATAGCCATGCTTGAGGTCACGGTGAAACTACCATCACCGTTATCAATCGCTAATTCGAGAGCATCCATTTCAACTGCACTAGAGTTATTACTTTGGTTTCCCGTGTTGGTGTAATCTTTGGTTGACCATGCTAAACCAATACTTAGCCGACTATCTCCATTGCTGTGAGTCCATTCTTTATCGTTAAGAATATCGTAAATTTCACCTGTTTCAGGGTTTGTTACTTTAAACTGTACAACGGGAAATTGGCCAACGGCGGTATTAGAAACGGCAAGGATCTCAGCTTGAAATTTCTCCGATGCTTCGGTTGCTAAGTTACGATGACGATCAGAAATTGAACCTGCGACTGCTGAGTTTTGATGACAACTCATACAATTTTCATCATCAACTTGTCCCCCCTTGTGCTGAGAAAAATCAAGATCATCATGGCACGAACCACATGCAGATTGTGTCGCAATGTCTCTCCAATTGTCACCATTTACCGTTGGGGTTTGCTCTGGCATTGCGGTCGCATTTCCTGCATGGCAATTTTGACAAGTTAAAATATCATTCGGAAAACCAATCTTGCTAAAGTTGTATTCATTATCCTTGTAACCATAAATCTTGTACTCACCACCGGCTTGTACAGATGGTAAGTATTTACCACGATGGATTTTGTGGATCATGTTTTTAAAGTTAACGGTATTACCGCTATTGGCATCAGTAGATCCTGGATTATGACAAGTTACACAATACTTGATCTCTGTTCTTGCTCCGCCATGTTTAGCAAGTTCACCATGACAGCTATTACAATTTTTTGTAGAGGCAATAGCATGATCAGCTATACCATCAATTTGGGTTTTCCCTGTTGCTGGTATCCAGTCAAATGTGACATTGCGTTTGAAGCCATCAAGACTTAACTGCATACCTGAACGATGCAAAACCTGTGCTTTATATGATAAATCTAAATTTTCAATCTTCGCTTGTTCTATGATTTCTTGTGGTTGATTAGATACAGATTGAGCATAAGTGTATTGGTAGGTACCATTGCCATTGCTCACAAAAGCTCCACTACTACCCGACTCCAATATCGCTTGCATCCGAGGCAAGGTACCAGTTCCAACACCGGGCATTTCAATTTTATTAATATAGGATTGCCAATTACCGGTATTATTACCAACGTAACTGGGGTTTAGTTTTGCGAGTGTTACCGAAAAGTCACTTGCGACAAGGTGCGTTATCGCAGCACCATCTATATCTACCAATTGAAAATTTATTGTTACTACATCGCTAGTAATATCTGCACCAATAATATCTAAATTAACTTCAGTTTTAGTGCCACTTATCTGTACAGGGGGTGAATGAGAAATTTCATTCGATGAGGCTGTGCCATCACTTCCACAGGCAGAAAGTAATGCGACAAAAATAGCAACACAATACGGCTGAAATATATTTGAAAATTTAATCATCTTTTATGCACCATAGAAACATCTGCGATCTTACCTACTGCATGACAAGTGCTACAGGTTTCTTCAGTTGAATTTGCATCATCAAAACTTGCATCGAATATTGCTCCGCCTGCAGATTCCATATGAGCTTTTGAAATAGAAGAATCGTGACAACTTGAACAAATGGCTCCGATAGCAGAGCTATAGGTTGACGACGTCACCTTAATAGCTTCACGAACAATAGGCAGCGGTAAGGTATATGAATTACCTTCATGGCAGCTGGAACAATCAGCAATATTCCCTGGAAATTGAAGTTTCTCTGGCGTCCAATCTTTATGCGGTACTTCTCTTATGGCAGAACCATGGATACCATGCATTAGTAAACCAAACTCCCTGGTACGATCGGATGTTGCAAACTCGGAGCCATGACAAGCAATGCAAGCTTCTGGATTATTTACACCACGCGTGCCACTATGATATTGCTCAACACTTAAAAATCTTTCATGACAGTTGTTACATTGCGCTACATCGACTACTTTTCTGCGTTTAGTAGCGTTTTCTACAGTTGAAGCATGGTAAGTAATAACAGCATCTAATCGCACTTTTTCTGAACTAGAATCATCACAAATACTTGGGAAATTAAAATCAATCATGGCAGCGATAGTATTAATATCTTGTCCTACCATATCACTTAGTTGTATAGAGAATTCGTTATCACCTTCTACAAGAAGGTCTGCCATCCCCCCATTTGAACTTATGCGTGAGCGGTAATCTTTTGCGGCATCAGATGGCATTCTTAAATCAAACTTTGCATTGGTACACATTTGCTCTGGATCGAGTAAATTAAGATTTTCGCCCGCTTGATTAAGTACAGCAAATGTTACTTTCGGGGTATCGCCTTCACTTGTTTGAGTAACACTAATGATACTTAATATTAAATTTTGTCCCCATTCGTTGGCAAAATTCCGATGCGCCTGATTCACCTGAATATGATCAGGCATATCGCTACCTTGGTCTCTATGACAGCCAGCACAACCTTTTTCGCTAGTAAAGCTAGTATGATTGGTTGCGGGTTTATTACCGTTAAGTTTAACATTACCGGTAAATAATTTTTCATGACAACTTTCACAAGCAGGTTTAGTCGGCATTGAAACCCAATTATGGCCATCAAGTGTCGTAACGGCTTTAGGGAGTGGTACGCCTTGTTTTTGTGAAAACAAAATGTCTTCTTCACCGGCATGACATCGACTACAGTTTTTAACTTCTTGCGGATAACTAGTTTTTGAGTAATCGTGCTCTTGGTTGTTGTATCCCCATATTTTATAAGGTTTATTATCTTCTATATTAGTAGGTAATGAGCGACCAAAATGAAGTTTATGAATGAGCTGCTTAAAGTCGACCGAATTACCACTATTGGCATCGGTTGTACCAGGGTTATGACAAGTGACACAGAAATCAGTTTCAGTACGAGCACCGTGCATTACAAGTCTATCGTGGCAAGAATTACAGCTTTGTTCGTTTACAATTTTTCTAGCATGATTGTCATCATAAAAACCATCAGCTAAAGATGAACCCGTAGTTCCATCTGCAGCGCTAAAGGTTGTTGCAGGAATAAAATCAACACAAGGGTTTGCTGCATCAGCATTTAGCCAAAACTGAAAACAAGCGCGATGAATTAAGTCATTCTCTTTTGGAGTATCAACAGTCGCAATATAAGTGTAACTCCATGTGCCATCTTCATTATCGGTTAAAGTCCCGCTACTTTCGCCAGCAGCTTGTGTTGTAACCCTTTTTCCTATGGCAACGTCATCTTGGACTTTACGTGCACTATCTAAGATATTGTCAGGATTAGTTTCACTGGTAAAACTTGTACATTGGTTATCACTACGATCAATGTCTTCTTGACTTCTACAGATAGGATCTTCTGTAACTTCTATGTAGCTTTTCCAGCTCATACCACGAGAACTTGGCGTGTTATCAATAAGTTTAGCTAAAGTAAACGTTGCCGATGACAGTGAAACATCTGTGACTCTTTTCGTTTCGTCAACCAAAAACTCAAAGACAACTTGGGTGCTTTCTCCCTGATTTAACTCTATTATTTTTAAACTGATGTTATCACCCGCCCGAATATCATCAACATGGATCAGACCATCATCAG
Source organism: Colwellia sp. (assembly GCA_033852215.1). Classification (GTDB taxonomy): domain Bacteria; phylum Pseudomonadota; class Gammaproteobacteria; order Enterobacterales; family Alteromonadaceae; genus Colwellia. Next base: position 11,306 of record JAWSUX010000067.1, read on the forward strand.
GTTGTTGGTCTGGCGGCGTCACAGGTGTTCCTCCTGATGGCGGTGGACCCGATTCAATGCCCTCCGCGCTATCACCACCTGAGTCGCCACAAGCCGTAATAGCTAAGAGAAAAAATACAATAATTACATAATAAGTTTTACGAGTCATAGTCTACCTGCTCAGCTATTATTTAAAACGGTACGTTACTGAAAAGCTGATTAAATGTATTGAGTCATCTGGTGTGTATTCGCCAGTGCCCAGCACTTTATCAATTGTTGTTGGGTCCACGTTATCGAATGCCCAGTCTGCGCCACTGTATTGATAATATTGATAATTCAAATTAAAGGTTAAATTGGTTCTTACGAAATAGGCTGTATCAATCGACAAATGGTGCTCTTCGGAGACTACATTGGGTAATGCAATATTTGTTAAGTCTTCTGCTCCTCCTGAGGTAAAGCTACTGTATTCACTAGTTGAATCTAGCCAGCGATAATCAGCGACAAAATGGAGGGTATCTTTAATGATCTCCCATTGTCCATTTAAGCCAAAGCTTAAGGTTTCATCTTCAGGTGCAAGCTGCCAGTTTCTACTTGGATCACTTGCTTGTGATAAAGGCTGTTCAATGTCAAAAGGGTCTTTCTCAACTCCACCTCTAAATGCTCTTCCCATTTGAGTCGACTCATAATAGTCGTAGCTTATATAAGCAGTTAAATTAAAGTTTCTTTCTGGAAACCAAGAGGCACTTAACGTGGTATGGCCTAACTTGTCTTCAAGTAAACCTATGGTCGAATTGTCGTAGTCATTATTTTTATAAAACAAATTTGCATCTAGCTGCCAGTATTGATTAAGTTGATAACCTAAAGCCCATTTAGCCACTATTTGTTCACGGTTAGACAAATAATACTGACTCATTAACGGGTGATTAGTGAATCGTTGGTTATTAGGTGTTTCATTTATTAACTGGCTGTCAAATAGCGAGTAATAACTTTGATCCCATTGATAAGTTGCAGCGGATCTGTCTTTGTATTCAAACGATAGTCGGCTAGAGAGTTTAGTAAAATAGTTTGAGCGCCAAGTTAGCTCGATTTGACTTTCATCGGTCGTGTCTACTGAATGGTTATATCGCTCTATTTGTTCATAAGCATAAGATAAATCTATCTTATTAGCAGCCGGTAATCGATAACTTGCTTTTATCTCGTTTAACCAATGGTTGCGACTGTAGGGTCGGTTATAGAGTTGAAATTTAGACTCCTGTGGGGCCCAACTATCACCAAAAACTGATTGATAACCTTGTCTACTACTTTTATTGCTGCGATCTTCATAACGAGTAATATATTGAAATGAAAGTTTATTATTCCATCTATAATGTACTTTCGCTTTTGCAACCGTGGTATGCACTTCTCCTTCAAATACTTGATCATTAACACCGCTTCCGGACAGTGATGTATTAGAAGTAAAAGGTAGTAGTGCATCATCCTGTTTTCCTACAGCATAAGAGATATCACCCGACAACCGAAGTTTAGAAGTGGCAATATAGTTTCCTATAACTCGCAATTGATGAAGCTCATTGCTTGGTACAACACTAATCCTCCCAAATGCATCAGGATATTGAGTGCCTGTGCCTAAGTTGGCGTTATACGGATTTTGCCACTGTAGCGAATTTTGCTCGTTATCAAATCGAGAATAAAGGTAAGTGCTCATTATATTTAAATTTTCAGCGTGATAACCAACACCAAAATCAAATTGATGGGTTGTATAATCTATGGTTGCAGGAAGAATACTGGCATGACCATTTTGAGCGTTGGCATAAAAGGCTGCACCTTGGGCTTGTGACCCTTTTTTAGTCTCATGGCGGTAGCTTGTATTAATTTCCCATGCCTCAGACAACTCATCTTGATAACCAAGATCAAGACGGTTTCGTTCCAACGACTGCTTAAATGGTGTTGCTACATTATAAAATTCAGACATTTCTTGGCTTGATTGCCCAGATTTCCAGTTATCTGGTAAAGTTAGTGTTTGCTCTTGTATGCTAAATGGCGTTAACCCTGAGCTATTTTTAGCATGGTAATAGCTGCTGTAATCGAGCGATAAATTAAAGTCTTTTACCACCCCTAAAGCAATAGCAAACTCTCCTATTTTCAGGCCTAAATTAGCGGCGGATACTTGCCAGTAATCTATTGCTGAACTGTCAGCTGTACTATCACTTGTCCAATTTGTATATTCGCCAGATAAGGCAACGCTAGTGCCTGATTCATTTAAGCCATTATACTTACCAAAAGTATGATTATCGTCATTCAAGTTAAGAACTTTAATATCTACCCAGTTGGAAAAATCTGTTTCTAAAATCGTCTCAAGCGGTCGGATCTCTTTTTGCGTATAAAACTCAAAGGGCTTGTCTTGGCTCTGTATATTTTCCGAATCATCAGCCACTACACTAGTCGAAAAGCTCCCTGAAGCTAACAAATAAAATGCTAAGTGAGATGCTTTTTTCATCGTCATATTACCTAGTTAATCTTGAGCCAGAAGGATGATTTGAGCCATGAATTTTCGAATGACAATTTAAACAATTTTTTCCTAATATATAGGGTGAAGTTTTAGCACCCGTAAGAGTAGATCCATCAATTTGCTGACTAGGATGAAATGCCACAGAGTGACATTGCTGGCATAAAAACGGTGCTCTACTCGATAACAAGTTATCGTTTACCGAACCATGAGTATTGTGACAAGTACTACAATCTTCAGTTACTGGTGCATGCTCAAACAGCACTGGACCACGCTTTTCGGTATGACATTGATAACAAGTATCATTAATCGTAGGTTCATTAAGCGAATACTCACTGAGTGTTCCGTGTGGATTATGACAATCACTACACGCTGTTTTACCTTCTAAAATAGGATGCCGTGACTTTAAATGTGCTTGGGACTTCACTCGCTGATGACAACTAAAGCAAACATCTGGTTGTGTTAACTTGCTCAACACAGCATCATTTTGAGTATGTGAATTATGACAACTTGTACAGGCCATATCTTCTTCTTGATGCATACTACCGTGCCAATTAACACCTTGATCGTTGCTGTGACAAGACAAACAACTTTTATTTTGCTTCTCAGGTTTTGATGGCCAGTGTGGACCAAAACTTACTGTTGGCGAGCGTTTCGTTGGTGTTTTTCTATGAGCGTTACTTTTCCCGTGGCAATTGATGCAAGTTTCACTGGTTTTCCCTGCAATATTTCCGTGAGGTGTTTGCCAAAGTGCATGCACTTTATTGTCTGAGGAAATTTGATGACAATCTAAACATTGTTTTTCTGGTATTGAGTCAATTATTTTTATTTCTTCCGCGTAAACAGATGAAGAATAAAACGATACCAGGAATGTAAGGCTTGCAAATACAAACCTAAACGACGATTTATAAATATTCATTTGAGTAAAATTAAAATTCATCCTATTTATTACTTAAAATAAAGTTAGAATCTTTACCGTCGATACTAATAGTTAATGGTAAAGAAACACTATGCTGTGCAGCAGATTGCCCTTTTTGATGTACAGCAACCCCGAAAGTGAGTATTGAGTGTTCATCGATAGGTTTTATGTTATCAGCCATAGGCCGTGTAAACGTTATTGTCCATTGGCCATTTTCATATTCACCACTTGCTTTTAAGTTGCCACTATCTGTTTGGGTACGAGTCTCAAGTATGGAAAAACGTTTCACTTCATTAATTTGTCCATTTGAGAGCTCAGCACGCCATAAGTCGACAAATTCGCCTTTAGCTCGCATTGCCTCAAGAATGTCTTGGTCGTGAGTGATCGCTGGTGTACCTATTGAATGCTTCTGCTTTTGAGAAGCAAGTAGATATTTCTTCAAACCATAATCTCTATCGCTAGTCATTCCGGGTAAGTTGCCATGACAGGCTGCCCAACACCCTTGACGAGAAAAGGCATCTACTTTACCGTCATCAAACATAATGGCGACGCTCTCATCGTCTTTAGAACCCTGCCAACTTATTTTAATAAGCAAATTATCGTTTTGTTTCTTAACGGTAAGCTCCGCTTCAATATAGGCTTGTCTCCCCTTCGGAGCCAGACTTTCACCCATAGACTTAGCATCACCTATATGACATTGAAGACAATTTCGACCTTGTCTTAATGCTTGTGCACCTTTATGTTCTGCTAATAACCAATCACCGTCTGAGCGACCAGGATAAAACAAATTGAGTGGTGAGGAAGTTAAACCGCCAAGCAGTATTTTACCAAAGTTATCCTTATCAACATGCGCTACGCCTCTATGACAATCGACACAAGTTCTATCGTCTTTTTGCATTACTCTATGATAACTTTTTGCTTTAGTACTAACTGTACTGTCATCTTCCATTTTATTGAAATCATGACAGCTTCGACAACCTTTAGAATGGTTTTCTAACATCATCACCGTTGGTAATGGGTTGGCATGTGGATTGTGACAAGTAGAACAAGGTGGATTTTTGGCAATATTTTCCTCTTTATTATGTATGCCATGTTTTTGAATTTTATGACAGACAGTGCAAACATCTTTTTGTGTTTCTTTTATTCGAACAGGGTCTTTTAAAACATGAACATCATGACAAGTTACACAAGTAACCTCTTGCTCTGCATGTTTACCTGAACGCCATTGTTTATGTGTTGCCGTTTTCTCGTGACAGGATAGACAAGTATCATTTTGAACAACAATTGAGCTAGACCAGCGAGGACCAAAACTTACTTGTGGTTGTCTTTTCGTTGGCCCTTCTGTATGCGCTTTACTTTTACCATGACAAGATTGGCATTCCCTATTATTTACTGGTGAGCTTTCAATGTCGGTATCCCAATGTTTTGAAGCTTTCATCGCTTTAATATGAGGGCTAACTTTAGAGTCATGACATTCGTAACAAACTTTATTTTCAGCATACTCGGTCGAGTTTGCTATGGAAACGCTGAGTAGGCCGAGTATTAATATGAAAAAAACTCGCTTTATTGTTTGTAAGCTAAGCATGTTGTTGCCCTTACTCATTAGTGGCTGCTGCCGTGTTCTAAATCTGCTTCGTCTTTTAATAGTTGCTCTTCAACGATGGGCGACAGATGTGTTAACCCTTGATGGCAGTCGATACAGGTTTTGCCATTTTTTATCATGCTTTGGTGAAACTCTTGTGCTTTTACCGTTTGTAAGTCAGTACGCCATTGGCTAACTTCATGACAATTTCTACACTCTTGGGAATCATTTGCTTTCATTCGAGCTATTTCTTTATTACGCATATGGGAAACATTTTGTAGGTACTTTTCAGTCGTATCTATGTTTCCTGCAAAATGAGACCACAATTCGCGGGATGCAATTATTTTTCGCCACATTTTATTGCCAAACTCTACTGGCACATGGCAATTGGAGCAAACGGGTCGGACGCCTGTTTTATTTTTAAAGTGCGATGAAAGGTAGTATGTTTCGGTTGTTGCACCGGGTTGTAGGTGACATCCAGAACAAAATTCTTCCGTATTAGTCATGCCCATGCCTACTTCAAAGCCGATAACGCCTGATACACCAGCAAATACTCCAATGCTGATCAAAGCAAAAATAGATAGTTTTTTGGATTTTTGGAAAACAATTTTTAATTGAGAAAATAATCGTTTAAACCATTTCATATTTCAAACCTATTTTTTTAGTTTTTCAAGTTTAAACAAGGAACAACAAGTCAATAGCATGTCAATAGCAATATATTTTATGGCTCAAACTTAGCTAAAATGAAAGACATAACAAAGGAAAAACTCAATAAAGAAACGACTAATAAAAAAATCACGACCAAGTATGAGATCGGTGCAAGTAGCCCAAAAACCCAATCCATTAAATCTAACATTCTACAATTCTCCTACAAAGGCTCAAGCTACTAAGCCTGTAATTTGAGCCGATAAATATTAATGTTTAAAAACATACTGAGTTAAACATTTTCGAGCACTTACCTAATATTGTGAACTTTATCTATACCCTTATCTTTACCAGCAGCATGACAAACAGCACAGGCTTCAACAATGTTGGCAGTCGCAAAGTCTGCGCTACCAAATATAGCGCCATTGGTAAGCATATGGGTGACTAGACTTTGTTCTTTATTTGATAAAGAAATCGTATCTGAATCCGCTGCATTTACATAGCCAGGCTCTGTTGGGTCTATATAGCCAACCGGCACCTTAATATGACAACTACTACATACTACGGCTGTAGCACTGATGTAGACATTTCCACCACCTGATGGCGCTATAGAGGCGCGAGAATTCATTTCTAGTGGTAAGTCTATTTGGTCTTCACTATGGCAAGCATTACAGTTACTTATATCATCTGGATAAATTCCATTTAACAAATGACTACTATCTGATCCGGAATGTAACGTATGCACGTGAGATTTCAAGTCTCCTGGGCGGCCACCATAAAAAGAAACACGCGCTGCATTATGACAGCTTGTACATTGATTAAAATCAATTGCTGCATGACTATCTGTATGAACACTCAAATCATTATGACAACCATTACAACTTTCCTTATCAGCTCCTACTATCTCAACGTAATCTATATTCTCAATAGCTTCACTGCCATCTATAGATCGATCTATGTCGTAAAATTTTCTTGGTGTGTCAAATGCTTTGTCTACTACTCTAATATTAGAGTTTTCAGGGGTATCACAATCGGTTAAAGCACCATTACTTGCTTTTTCATTGACACAAAGCGACATTTCGAAAAAAGTCAGCGCTATTGTTCCAGTGGAACCAAAACTGGCACCAGCGATATCAGCCCTAGTACAGGTATATTTGCCAACACCGTTGTGAATACAGCTACTTAAAGGTACACCATTAGTGGTCACAAACCCTGTACCTGGTGAATTATAAGTAAACTGATAACCTGTACCATCGTCATAGTTAATCATGAGATAACCATCACCAGGTCTGATATATTGCTGAATGTCGGCATAATCTAAGACAGGCTCACCATCAAGCATCATAGTAATTCCTACGGCTAAGCTATTACCACTATCTAAGATTGCAGAATCAATGGTAAATACCAATTTGTCAGCACCTATTGATTGGTTGGCTAAATGCCCTGTATGATTATCTTTCACGGGGAAACCACCATTAGGGCCATGACATTGCGAACAAAGTGCATTGTCAGCTTGCGGACCACCTGGATGTCCATTAGGCTCAGTGCCCGCAATAGTAAAGTCGATATTATCATGACAAGAGCCACAAGACTCTTGGCTAGGTTGGGTATACCAATTAGCAGCTTGTGGTGTTGGGGTATTCTCTTCATCATGACAGTTTGTACAATTACGAATATCTTGAGGAAAAACTACGCCTGAATAATCATGTTTAGAGTCTTTATATCCCCAGATGGCATATTCACCGCCATCAATAACTTCATTAAGCATTTTACCGCGATGAATTTTATGCACCATCACTTTAAAATCAAGAATATTTCCGCTATTGGCATCGCTTGTGCCTGGGTTATGACAAGTAACACAATATTGAGTATCTGTTCTGCCACCACCATGCATAGCTAATTCACCATGACAATTATTACAACTTCCTTCCATGACAACGTCACGATTAGCTATGCCTTCTGTTGCCCCTGTGGCAGGCACCCATGTATAGGTGTGGTTTAAAACGGGATGTCCATCACCACTAATTTGTATGGCTACACGATGTGAATTATCTGCATCATAGATGACGGCTATTGGTGTGGTTACTGATAAAACATTGGCGGTATAGACGTAACGATAAGTTCCATCGCCATTGTCAGTGAAGATGCCATCATTTTCATTAGTGGCTTGCACTTTATCCTCAGTACCCGGACCGTTGGCAGGATCGGTTGGCGCACTTTCCACTTTATTGATATACGATTGCCATTTACTCGGTTCACCAGGTCCCGTTGAGTCTTCTGGGAATAACTGTACAAGGGTAAAATTAACTCTATCTTGTGATAAACCAATAAAGCTATTGCCATCGCCATTGGTCAATAAAAAATCAACCGTGACAACACCATCGTCAGAAATAGTTGCTTCGGTAAACTGAGCGAGAAACTCGTTTGGAATAGGTGATGGCGTTGGCGTTGCAGGAAGGCCTTGTTCACCTTGCTCACCATTAACCCCGTTAATACCATCAGTCCCATCTTCACCATCACTACAGGAGAGCACAAATAAAAGCGGCAAACATGAAAATAAAAATTTTATGTTCTTTAATGACTTAAAATATTGAGAGCTCATAATTGTAATCCATATATTTTATTAAAAGATCGATAGATAGTTAATAAAGTTAGTATAAAAAGTAACAAACAACAACATATGCACACAAAATAAAGGTGAACGAATATTCCATTAAACCAATAAAGCAACAAAAAAACATAAACAAAGAAGCATCATTATCACTTCAGTCGTAGCGCAAGGCACTCAACAATATTAATAATTACAAATCAACAGGTTACGCTAGCAAGAATAGGTTGAACTGAATATCTTATGTTGCGTTTTTAGGCATAAAACCCATGTAGGGCGAGGTAAGTCAATCAATTCATCAAACAGATTTTCTGTCATATTCTTCATTCCATTTTTCTTGTAGCTCTATACCCAAACCACTTCAAGATGCAGGATTCAGCTGGAATTAGAAACGTCTGTAGGCAAGGCTTTGATTGAAGAGAATAGTTATTCTATTGTTGAAATCAATAACGCAGTATAAAACGTTTCTAAACCAGTCCTACGGGGACTACTAACCAAAACATGTCCATCGTAGCATCTGTTTTTAAGGGAATGACCCTTAATAAAAAGATGCGCCTTGATCATGATTCGCTTAGTAGCCCTGAACCTCGCATCT
>JAWSUX010000459.1:0-6783 GCA_033852215.1 Colwellia sp.
AGTGCGCGTGGTGGTGGTACAGGTACAAACGGACAAAGTTTAACACCAGGTGTGATAGTTGACTTATCTAAGTACATGAATAAAGTCTTAGAGATTAACGTAGAAGAAAAGTGGGTTAAAGTTGAAGCGGGTGTGGTTAAAGATCAACTCAATGATTTTTTACGGCCACATGGGTTTTTCTTTGCCCCTGATTTATCTACCTCTAATCGTGCCACTATTGGCGGCATGATTAATACTGATGCATCTGGACAAGGCTCATTAGTTTACGGGAAAACTTCAAACCATGTTCTAGCGCTTGAATCAGTACTAGCCAATGGTGATGTACTAAATACTGATCCAATGAGCTTAGAACAAGCGAAAGACTTAGCGCAGCAAAGTAGTTGTCATGGAAAAATTATGGCGCAAGTGCTTAGCTCATGCATTGAAAATCGCGCTTTAGTATTAGAGACTTTTCCACGGTTAAATCGCTTTTTAACCGGTTATGATTTAGAAAATGTATTAAAAGCAGATAATGAAGGTGAGATCACCGGTGTTGATTTATCACGTTTGATCACAGGCTCTGAAGGCTCATTAGCTTTTGTTTGTGAAGCAAAACTAAATATTAACCCTATTCGTGTTGCTAAAACACTGATTAATATCAAATACGACAGTTTTGATTCTGCACTTCGTCATTCTCCTGCGTTAGTTGAAGCCAAGGCTACGTCGGTTGAAACGATCGATTCACGGGTATTAAATCTCGCCAAACAAGACATTGTGTGGCATAGCGTTAGTGATTTAATTACAGATGTGCCAGGAAAAACAATGGATGGTATTAACATTGTTGAATACAACGGCGATAGCATTGAAGGATTAGCAGAGCAAGTAGCAGAGCTAACTTCTGTACTCGATGGCTTGATTGCTAACGCTGCAGATAGCTGTGGCGTAATTGGTTATCAAGTGACTTCAGATCTTGCTAGCATTAATAAAATTTATGCGATGCGCAAAAAAGCGGTTGGCCTATTAGGTAAAACACAAGGTAGTCAAAAACCTTTAGCCTTTGCCGAAGATACCGCGGTACCACCAGAGAATCTTGCTGATTTTATTGGTGAATTTAGAGCGTTACTCGATGGTTATAAACTAAATTATGGTATGTTTGGTCATGTTGATGCAGGTGTTCTACATGTTAGACCTGCACTTGATATGTGTGATCCAGAGCAAGAAAAACTATTACGCACTATATCTAACGAAGTGGTTAAACTTACGGCTAAATATGGCGGCTTAATGTGGGGCGAGCATGGTAAAGGTTATCGCTCTGAATATGGCCCAGAGTTTTTTGGAGAGCAGTTATTTACTGAACTACGAAAAATTAAAGCAGCCTTTGACCCGCTGAATAAAATGAATCCAGGTAAAATTTGTACCCCAATTGATTCAAACGAAAAATTGGTCAGTGTTGATGATACTAAACGTGGTTATTTTGATAGACAAATACCAATCACCGTTAAAGAATCTTTTAGCGCAGCAATAGACTGTAACGGTAACGGTTTGTGCTTTAACTACGATGCTGATAGTCCAATGTGTCCATCGAGTAAAATTACCAAAGATAGACGACATTCACCTAAAGGTAGAGCAGGGCTAATGCGTGAATGGCTTCGTTTATTGGAGCAGCAAGGTGTAGATATTTTAGCACTCGAGCAAGATATTAATCATTGGAGCATTAAGCAGTTACTTGATACTAGCCTTGCTAAGCTCAAAATAGCTTTCGATAAAATCACCAATAAAGATGAAAACACTAACGATTTTTCTCATGAAGTAATGGAAGCAATGCAAGGCTGTTTAGCGTGCAAAGCGTGTGCGAGTCAATGTCCTATAAAAGTGGATGTACCTGACTTTAGAAGTCGTTTTATTAATATTTATCATTCGCGATACCCTAGACCATTAAAAGATCATTTAGTTGCTAATATCGAAGTTTTAGCACCATTAATGGCTAAGGCTCCCAAATTAGTCAATAGTGTATTAAATACTAAGTTGTACGATAAGTTGTCAACTAAAACAATTGGTTATGTAAATACGCCAGTGTTATCAGTACCTACCTTGAAAAATCAAGTAAAAAAAGCAGGATACTCTGGTTTTGATTTAGCTAAATTACAGGGACTAACGCTTGAACAACGCAAAGGTTATGTGTTGATAGTACAAGATCCCTTTACCTCGTTTTATGATGCTAAAACAGTAAAAAGCATGATGGCTTTGATTAAGTCACTCGGCTTAGAGCCCATTTTATTACCGTTTAAACCTAACGGTAAAGCACAACATGTTAAGGGCTTTTTAGCGCGTTTTGCTAAAACTGCAAAATCGAGCAGTGACTTTTTAAATCAACTGAGTAAGCTTGATATACCCATGTTAGGTATGGATTCCTCTATGGTGCTGTGTTACCGCGATGAATATACTAAAACATTAGGTGATGAACGTGGCGATTTCTCTGTGCTAATGGCGCATGAATGGCTATTGTCTTTTACTCAAAAAGATAGTGACTTTAGCCAACTTGCAGAGAAAGAAACGAAAGCCTTTAAATTGTTTTCTCATTGCACTGAAAAAACAGCCTTAGTTAATAGTGAAAATGACTGGTTAGCTATTTTTAATTACTTTGGCTTAACATTAGAAAAAGTCAGTGTTGGCTGTTGTGGCATGGCGGGTACTTACGGTCATGAAAAATCAAATTTAGACAACTCAAAAGGGTTATTTGACTTAAGTTGGCAAGCTAAACTTAATGAATTATCGCCAGAGCAAATATTAGTAACGGGTTTTTCTTGCCGTTCACAAGTTAAGCGGTTTACTGAGTTACAAGCAAGGCACCCAATTGAAGCGTTATTGATGACTTTAACGCCATAAATGCTTTGGAAATAATACGTAGTATTCAAGTCACTAAATAGATTAAAGTATTAGCTAGCCCTTTAGCTAATACTTTATTTTTATTGGGATTAAATCTGATCCTGCTCATGAAATAAAATAATGCGTTAAGTGAAAAGTTAAGAGTAAAAGAGAGCAAAACAAGTAATTCCAAGATAACGAGTGAATATTTTCATTAAAAGCGCTATTTCCCCTACATATTGCTAAAATATCGTGTAAAATCATCCCCATTTTTACGTTCAAAAATCCGTCTTGTTTTAGAGGAAATCATGAGTTTAGACACTACTACTATAGATAGCATTGTTGCACAGGCTGAAGTTGCCATCGCCGATGCGTCAGATCCTGCCGTACTTGATCAAGTACGGGTTAATTTTTTAGGAAAAAAAGGTTTGTTCACTGAGCAAATGAAAGGCTTGGGTAAATTACCCAAGGAAGAAAAGCCTAAAATGGGACAAGTTATTAATATTGCTAAGCAAGCTGTGCAAAAGTTATTGAATGAGCGTGGTGAGTTATTACGCGCTCAGGAAATTGCGAAAAAATTAGCCGCAGAGTCTATCGATGTGACCCTACCAGGGCGTGGTACACAAATAGGTGGTTTACATCCAGTAACTCGCACTATTGCACGCATTGAAAGTTTCTTTGGTGATTTAGGTTTTGAAGTTAAAGATGGTCCTGAAGTTGAAGATGATTATCACAATTTCGATGCCTTGAATATTCCTGAACATCATCCTGCACGTCAAGACCATGATACGTTCTATTTTAATCCTAAGTTAGTTTTACGTACACAAACGTCAGGTGTGCAAATTCGTACAATGGAAGTAGAAAAACCGCCACTTAGAATTATCTCTCCAGGTAAAGTATACCGCAACGATTATGATCAAACACATACGCCAATGTTTCATCAAGTTGAAGGTTTGATGGTAGATAAAGACGTTAGCTTTACTCACCTTAAAGGAATTTTGCATGATTTCTTGCATCATTTTTTCGAGGAAGAAGTCGAAATTCGCTTCCGTCCATCTTACTTTCCATTCACAGAACCTTCAGCCGAAGTAGATATTATGGGTAAAAATGGTAAGTGGTTAGAAGTATTAGGTTGTGGCATGGTTCACCCAAATGTTTTACGTAGTGTTGGTATAGATCCAGAAATTTATACCGGTTTTGCTTTTGGTATGGGCGTTGAACGCTTAACTATGCTGCGTTATGGCGTAAATGATTTACGTGCATTCTTTGAAAACGATCTTCGCTTCTTAAAACAGTTCAAGTAGGAAAACTCATAATGAAATTTAGTGAATCTTGGTTACGTGAGTGGGTTAATCCGACACTTTCATCTGATGAATTAGCGCATCAAATAACTATGGCTGGCTTAGAGGTTGATGGTGTTGACCCTGTAGCAGGCAAGTTTAGCGGTGTTATTATTGGTGAAGTGGTTGAATGTGGTCCACACCCTGATGCAGATAAGTTGCAAGTAACAAAAATTAGTTTAGGCGATTACAGCTCAGATACCGTGGTAAAAGGTGAATTAGTTGATATCGTTTGTGGCGCAAAAAACTGTCGTCAAGGTTTGAAAGTTGCCGTGGCTACTGTTGGTGCGGTATTACCTGGTGATTTCAAAATTAAAAAAGCTAAACTACGCGGTATTCCATCATTTGGCATGTTATGTAGTGAGTCTGAAATTGGTTTAGCAGACGATTCTGAAGGCATTATGGAATTCGCACAAGATGCACCTATTGGCACTTGTGTTCGTCAATATTTAGATTTAAACGATGTCACTATTGATGTTGATCTAACGGCTAACCGTGGTGATTGTTTAGGCCTTAAAGGTTTAGCACGTGAAGTAGGTGTACTTAACTCTTTAGAAGTTACTGAACCAGCAATTACGACTTTAACACCAACAATTGATGATACACTAACTATCACTATTGAAGCTGTTGAAGCATGTCCCCGTTATTTAGGACGTATTATCAAGGGTATTAACCCAAATGCAACGACACCACTTTGGATGGTAGAAAAGCTTCGTCGTTGTGGCACACGTTCAATAGACCCTGTTGTAGATGTAACTAATTACATATTGCTTGAATTGGGTCACCCAATGCATGCTTTTGATTTAGCTAAACTTGACGGTGGAATTAATGTACGTTTTGCTAATAAAAATGAAAAATTAACATTATTAGATGGAAACGAAGTTACGCTAAAAGATGGAACTTTAGTTATTGCCGATACGGGTGTTGAAGGTAACGGCAAAGCATTAGCAATGGCTGGTATTTTTGGTGGTCTTGAGTCAGGTGTTACCAATGACACTACCGATATTTTCTTAGAAAGTGCATTTTTCTCACCTCTTGCTATTTTAGGTAAAGCACGTCAATACGGCTTGCATACAGACTCTTCGCATCGTTATGAACGTGGTATCGACCCAACGTTACAGCATGATGCCATTGAGCGAGCGACTGAGTTGTTACTAAGCATTGTTGGTGGTCAAGCCGGTCCAGTTGTTGCAGCTAAATCTGATGTTAACATTCCACAAACAAAAGACGTGAGTTTACGTCGTAAAATGTTAGATAGTCGCATTGGTCATCATATTGAAGATGCACAAGTAAGCGAAATTCTTACCCGCCTTGGTTTTACTGTTAGTACGGCAGGTGAAGGCATTGCTAAAGTATGGCAAGTTGTTGTAGCCGCGTATCGTTTTGATATTAAAATCGAAGTGGATTTAATTGAAGAAGTTGCGCGCATCTACGGTTACAATAATATTCCAAATGTAGCGCCAAAAGCTACATTGAAAATGTGCGAGAAAAAAGAAGCAAAAATTTCATTAAGTAAACTTAAGCAGACATTAGTTAATCGTGATTATCAAGAAGCGATCACTTATAGTTTTGTCGACCCGAAAGTTCAGAGCTTAATTCATCCGAATGAAGCCGTAATGACGTTACCACATCCTATTTCATCTGAAATGTCAGTGATGCGTTTAAGTATGTGGACGGGTTTGTTGCAATCGGTGGCATATAACCAGAACCGTCAGCAGAGTCGTGTACGTTTGTTTGAAAGTGGTTTGCGCTTTGTGCCAGATGAAAATGCGGAAAATGGTGTTCGCCAGCAGAACATGATTGCAGGTGTTATTAGCGGTAATCGTACCGATGAGCATTGGAGTATGGAAAAAGCGGCAACAGACTTTTATGATATTAAAGGTGATGTTGAAGCTTTATTATCTTTAACTTGTGATGCACAAGGTTATGAGTTCTCTAAAGCTGAGGTAGCTGCCTTACATCCAGGGCAGACAGCAAAAATAACCAAAAATGGTAATTTAGTTGGTTATGTTGGTACCTTACACCCTGAATTAACAAGAAAATTAGGATTAAATGGTCAAACATTAATTTTTGAACTATTGTTAACAGAAGTTCTAGCTCAAAAAATACCCGAAGCCTGCGCTGTATCTCGTTTTCCTGCTAACCGTCGCGACTTGGCTATTGTAGTTAAAGACGATATTGATGCAAATAAGTTGTTACAACTTATTGAAAAGGTTGGCGGAAATCTTTTAATTGATCTAAACTTATTTGATGTATACCAAGGTCAGGGTATTGAAGACGGTTATAAAAGTCTTGCCATCGCCTTAGTATTACAAGATACCAATAAAACGCTTGAAGAAAAAGACATCTCAGATGTTGTCAATCGAGTTGTTGAAACCTTAAAAACTGAATTTAATGCATCACTGAGGGACTAAGCAATGGCGCTTACCAAAGCAGAAGTAGCAGAACATTTATTTGAAAAAGTTGGGCTGAGCAAGCGTGACGCAAAAGATATGGTTGAAATATTTTTTGAAGAAATTCGTGAGACGTTAGAGAGCGGTGAACAAGTTAAGCTTTCTGGTTTTGGTAATTTCGATTTGCGTCAAAAAAGCGAACGACC
>JAWSUX010000460.1:0-3022 GCA_033852215.1 Colwellia sp.
AGGCTTGAATGAATGGTGCCGACTGCCGGAATCGAACTGGCGACCTACTGATTACAAGTCAGTTGCTCTACCAACTGAGCTAAGTCGGCACACAAAGCTGTGTGCAGTATTTAAGTCAGTGTAACCAACTAAATACTCTGGCACCGAAGTATTACTTAATATTACTATTGAGCACCACTTCTGTAAAATGGTGCCCCGACCCGGATTTGAACCAGGGACACGAGGATTTTCAATCCTCTGCTCTACCAACTGAGCTATCGGGGCATTACATGCCTAACTCGGAATTAATTCGCTACCTCGTTAAGACGGGGCGTATTAAACTGTTTTTCCTTTACCCCGTCAACTGTTTTGTTATAACTTTTTAATAAAACGTGTTTGTTTGCTGTTTTTTACAGCAGTTCTGTTTTTTTTAACTTATTTTGAACGTTAACGAGTGATAAAGTGAGCAGGGTAAAGCCTTTGTAAAAATTAAAGGTGATTATTTGCTAGGAGGTACATAACCTTCAATTTCAGGATCTTTACCTTCAAATAGGTAAGCGATCATGGCTGTTTCTAAAAAAGATCGATCATCAGCATTCATCATATTCATTTTTTTTTCATTAATTAACATGGTTTGTTTTTTTTGCCAGATGGTCCAAGCTTCTTTAGAAATGTTATCAAAAATACGTTTGCCTATTTCTCCAGGATATAGTTGGAAACCTAAACCTTCAGCTTCTTTTTTTAAATTTTGGCAAAATACGGTGCGACTCATAATAATTTCTCTACAGTTGGGTTATTCGTTTTAGCTATTTTATTTACGTTATTAAAGAACTAAGCAAGTAAGGTTAATAGTTTTTTGGTTGAAGCCGCTAGGCCAACACTTACTGGTTGCGTTAAATCATACCACTTTTGTTTATCTACTTCGTTTATTATTGACACATTTAATTGCTGACAATCAACAATAACTGGCGTGATGTCTAAGTGAAAGTGACTAAAGGTGTGCCTAAATTCAGGTAATACCTGTTTAGTTTCTTTAGTGTTATTGATTTCGTTATATGTGCTGTTATCAGTTCGTGCTTTTAACGACAGTTTTATTAATAAATCATCAACGTGTTCGAGTTTATTTACTTCATGAAAACACCATAAACCTCCCCAAATTCCTGTCGGCGGCCGTTTTTCCATCAGTACCTTCTGACCATGCTCATTTGTTAACCGAGGAATAACCATGATGGTATTTTTCTCTGGAATTTTCTTTTTCGGCTTTTTATGTGGAAAAAGTGCTTGTTGATCACTGGCGTTTGCGAGGCAGCTTGTTTTAATTGGACATAACGAGCAACTAGGCTTACTACGCGTGCAAACCGTTGCACCTAAGTCCATCATCGCTTGATTAAAGCTATTGGTATTTTTAGCTGGGGTTAGTTGCTCACTAAGTTGCCATAAAGCTTTATCAAACTTAGCCAAACCATTATACCCCTCTACTAGGTAACTTCGTGCTAATACACGTTTTACATTACCATCTAAAATTGGATGATGCTGGTTTAACGATAAACTTAAAATAGCGCCGGCAGTTGAACGACCAATACCCGGTAAGGCAATTACTTGCTCTATATCTTCAGGGAAATTACCGTGGTACTCATCCGCAATTAATTTAGCTGCCTTGTGCAAGTTACGCGCTCGTGCGTAATAGCCTAAACCAGTCCAGTGATGTAATACGGTATCCTCATCACTTTTCGCTAAATCGTTAATCGTCGGAAAACTAGTCATAAACTTTTGATAATAAGGTATTACCGTAGCTACTTGTGTCTGCTGCAGCATTATTTCTGAAATCCAGACACTATAAGGTGTTTTGTTTTGCTGCCAAGGTAAATGTTTACGACCTTGCTCAGCGTACCAATTAACTACTTGGCGACCAAACGTACTTGCAGATTTTTTTGTGACTTCAATGATTTTATTGATAATATTATTTTTCTAAAAAATTTTGCACAGTGTAACTAATTATGGGGCGCTGCTCAAAAATTTACGTACAGTATTTCACGATCACAAATCTATGTTTAGCTACTTGGGCATTTCTTGTTAGTTAGGTATAATAGCGCAACTATTGTTAATCAATTTATCTAATCAAGAAAAAGGTGCTCTTATGAAAGTTATAGCAAAAAATCGTAGTCGTCGTATTCGTAAAAAACTTCGCGTTGATGAATTTCAAGAGTTTGGCTTTGATGTAGCTTGGCAGTTAGCTGAAGGTATAAATAGCGAAGAGCTTGATGCGTTTATTGATAAATTCTTTAGTGGCGTAATTCAGCCTAATAGCCTTAGTTTTGGTGGTGAGGGTGATACATTGTGGCATGGTTTGATTTGTACACAAAAACTAGGCTCTTGTACCGAAGAACATAAAACAAGTGTTGAGAAATGGTTAACTGACAATGGTGCAACATCTGTTACGTTAAGTCCTTTATATGATATTTGGTGGGCAGAGTAACTTTACGCGTTATCAATATTTTCACTTTAAGGCATCGTTCTAGTGTAAAGCAGCTTACTAGAAATTGAGAAATAGATAAAAATGACAGAAGAAATTCAAAAAACTACAAAAGTGCATAAAACCATCGAGCAAGCAGAGCAAGAAGGTAAGTACATTCGTAAAGTGCGTAGCTTTGTGAAACGTGAAGGGCGCTTAACAAATAATCAAGAACGCGCTATCAATGAGCATTGGCAAAATATGGGGTTAAATCATAGTGACGGTATTATTGATAGCCAAGCATTATTTGCTAATGAAAACCCTATAGTTTTAGAGATTGGTTTTGGTATGGGGAAATCTTTAGTTGAAATGGCTAAAGCGGCACCAGAGTTAAACTTTATTGGGGTTGAAGTTCACAAACCTGGTGTTGGTGCTTGTATTTCATTGGCAGTAGATGAGGATGTTAAAAACTTAAAAGTTTTTGAACATGATGCTATCGAAATTTTAGCCGACTGTATTCCAGATGGTAGCTTAACAACGGTACAATGATTTTTCCCTGATCCGTGGCATAAGAAAAAGCATCATAAGCGT
>JAWSUX010000461.1:0-1031 GCA_033852215.1 Colwellia sp.
GTTGCCTTATTCCGTCCAGGTCCTCTACAGTCAGGCATGGTAGATAATTTTATTGAGCGTAAACATGGTCGTGAAGCGATTAGCTATCCCGATGAAACATGGCAGCATGAAGATCTACAGCCCGTTTTAGAACCAACTTATGGCATTATTTTATATCAAGAGCAGGTCATGCAGATTGCTCAGGTATTAGCGGGTTACTCCCTTGGTGGCGCCGATATGTTACGTCGCGCCATGGGTAAGAAAAAACCAGAAGAAATGGCAAAACAGCGAGCTGGTTTCGAACAAGGCGCAAGAGATCGCGGTGTGGATGGCGAACTCGCGATGAAAATTTTCGATTTAGTTGAAAAGTTTGCGGGTTACGGTTTTAACAAATCGCATTCAGCGGCATATGCTCTAGTCTCGTATCAAACATTATGGATGAAAACGCATTTTCCCGCGCCTTTCCTAGCAGCCGTTATGTCGGCAGATATGGATAATACTGAAAAAATTGTTACCTTGGTTGATGAATGTAGCAATATGGAAATTGATTTATTACCACCTGATGTTAATGCTGGACAATATAAGTTTACCGTTAATGATGATAATCAAATTGTTTATGGTATTGGTGCGGTCAAAGGTGTCGGTGAAGGTCCTATTGAAGCTATTATCGCTGCGCGCCAAGCTGGTGGTCCTTTCACCGATTTATTTGATTTTTGCGCGCGCTTAGATTTAAAGAAAACTAATAAAAGGATTTTAGAAAAATTAATAAAGTCAGGAGCTATGGACGCGTTAGGTCCTAATTATCAAGCAGGTAAAGCAACGCAACAAGGGGTAAATAGAGCGGCTTTATTTAGTGCCTTACCTGAAGCAATTAAGGCAGCTGAGCAGCATGCTAGAGCCGAGTCATTAGGTCAGAATGACTTGTTTGGTTTGATTAACGATGAAAAAAGCGATAATAGACAAGCCTTTAAAGTTGTTAACGCTTGGCCAGAGGAAGTTTGGCTTGATGGTGAAAAAGAAACTTTAGGGCTTTATTTAACTGGCCACCCTAT
>JAWSUX010000068.1:0-4878 GCA_033852215.1 Colwellia sp.
TTTTCCATAATAGCCATAATGCGATACGGCATAAACGCAAACAAGTCGACGCCAAGTACCGCGACACCTACAATGAGCGATACACCCGCAAAAGTAAAAGCAACAGAGTAACCTAAAAACAAACAAACAAGCGCAATAGCAAACAGTACTAAACCCGTCATTATGCATCTCCTTCATCGTCATTTTCAGGCACTTGAGCGCCTCGAAGTATTTGAACATTACTCAGCAAAACATGAATAATAGCTAACACTAAGAAAAAAGAAGAAAGCGGAATAACGCTACGAACAATCCAGCGATGTGGCAAACCACCGGGATCACCGCTACCCTCGCCCATTGAATAAGCCTCTAACGCATAATCGTAACCAAAATAAAAAATTAACAAGGTGATCGGTAAAGCCAAAAACACTGAGCCAAAAATATTAATGATCGCTTTCTTTTTCGCTGACATAACATCGTAAAATATGTCAACCCGTACATGTCCATCCTCTTTTAAGGTGTAAGCAATGCCAAACATAAACATGGCTGCAAACAAATGCCACTCTAGCTCTTGCATGCCAATACTCACGTCATTAAAAAAGTAACGCATGACGACATCATAAAAAACATTGGCAATCATCAGCATCATTAATAAGCTGCATATATTGCCCAATACATCGATGATTTTACTGATTAACTTCAGACTCGCATTCATATTCCGGCTCATTTTTCTAAAAAAAACGCAGTTAAAAACTGCGCCTAGCATAGTGTAAATTTATTAACGAATAAGTTTATTTAGCATCGAAATTATCAAGGTAAGCTTTGTCAGACAAGTTCGTCCATGCGCGTGCTTTCGCTTGATAATCGGTTAATGATTTTAAAATTTCTGCTGTCATCGGATCTTTACCAGCAAACTCTTGTAATAACTCATCATTGGTTTTCTTAATTGCATTCATCACACTCTTTGGAAAAGAGCGCATTTTCACGTTAGGGTAATCTTCTTTCAATGTAGCTAAATTTATAGCACTAGCATGCATAGACTGTGCATACATATCATACGCAGCGGCTTTCATCGCTACAGTTAATATTTTTTGTAAGTCTTTAGGTAATGAATTGTATGCTTTTTCATTTACCATAAATTGTAATTCAGCAGCCGGTTCATGCCAGCCAGTGTAATAATACGGTGCTATTTTATGAAAACCCATGCGTAAGTCTAAAGAAGGACCAACCCATTCTAACGCATCAATAGTATTACGCTCTAACGCGGTATAAAGTTCGCCTGATGGTATGTTGGTCGGTTTAGCGCCTAGTTTTGCTAATACCTCACCAGCAAAACCTGGAATACGCATTTTCAAACCTTTAAAGTCCTCAATACTATTTATTTCTTTTTTAAACCAACCACCCATTTGGTTACCGGTATTACCACCAGGAAATGATAAAATTCCGTACTGGTCATATACTTTTTTCATTAATTCCATGCCGCCACCATAATAAAACCAAGCATATTGCTCAGAAGCAATCATGCCAAAGGGTACGGTAGAAAAGAACAAGGTATTGAAATTTTTACCCTTCCAATAATAAGAGCCTGAATGTCCCATTTGGTATTGGCCACTTTTGACAAAATCAAAAATCCCTAACGGTGCTTTATGTTTGTTTGATGAATCAATACGAATAGTTAAACGACCATTCGACATTTCTTTAACCATTTTGACCATGTTTTTAGTCGCATCGCCAAAAATAGGGAAATTTTTCCCCCAGGTTTCCGCTAAACGCCAACGATACTTTTTACCGTCATCAGCCATTGCTGCGCTCGATAAACCTAGCGAAGAAAGCCCAAGCGACACGATAAGTGCTGCCTTTAAAAACATTGATTTTTTCATTTGTCATTTCCTTTAACTTATTGTAATTTAATTCTTTATATATAACTTAGGCGCAAGTGATTATAGGTATTCAAGAAAAATACCAACAAAAATAATCAAACCCACCCAGTGATTGTGTAGAAAAGCCTGAAAGCATGCTTCTCTTTTTCTATCTTTTATAAGTAATTGCTGATAACTAAACAGCGCTGCCGCAGCAACTAAACTTAATTGATATGGCCAGCCAAACGCTAATATATCACCGACTGTCCATAAAATGGCGACGGTCATTAACTGCAAAAAGGCAATAATGCGTAATTCATTGTCACCAAATAAAACTGCTGTCGATTTAACACCTACTCTCAAGTCATCCTCTCTATCCACCATGGCATACATGGTGTCATAGGCTACCGTCCAAAATAAATTAGCACTAAATAATAACCAAGCAACCGGTGGAATTTCACCCTGCGCTTCGCGAAAGGCCATAATCATGCCCCAGCTAAATGCCGCGCCTAATACCACTTGCGGTAACTGAGTATAACGTTTCATAAAAGGGTACAACGAGGCTAACAGTAGTGCGACAACAGACAAGTAAATAGTTGCCCAACTTAGCGTAAGTACCAAACCTAGAGCAATACCAATAAGCACACCAAAAAGGTTAATCGCTTCTGTGCTAGACATTAAGCCAGAAACTAACGGCCTATTTTTAGTACGCTCGACCTGACCATCAATTTTTCTATCGGCAAAATCATTAATCACACAACCAGCACTGCGCATGATAAAAACACCTAAGCTAAAAACCAATAACAAATGCAAAGTTGGCCAGCCATCACAAGCAATCCACAAAGCCCAATACGTTGGCCATAACAAAAGATAAGTACCAATAGGTTTGTCCATACGGGTAATTAGTTTAATCGCTAGCCATTTTTGTTTAAGCTTAGTTAACATCATTATTCTCTGTACTAGCTTGAATATTATCTTGCCCTTGTGGCAATGAACATGTTGCTGAATAAGCAAAAGCGTTAGGTAAAAACACTTCTGCCACCATTAGCGGTTTATTTTCGAGCAGAAAAATAGAACGTCTGCCCCAAAGATTTTCTCTACTTGTTTGTTTCAGTTGTATGGCTAATGCAACAACATCGGTGTCATTAGAAAAACAGGCTAATTCTATCCGTTGACGAATTAACGAGGCATTGTTAAAAAGTACTTGCCCTAAAGGTTGAGTACCTAAGTTGGCGAGTTGCTGCTCGTTTCCAGTTAAACTTGATAATGGCAATAAACTACGAGCAAAAACTTGTGCTATCTCGTCACAGTATAAAAGCACTTCACGCACCAATACTGGCTCACCAACTTTTATGAATTCATTTGCTTCCTGCTCAGAGCAAAATGTTTGCTCTTGTCCCAGTAACTCAACGCGAAAATGCTGACAATGACTTTTTAATCGTGCCGTTAAAGAACCCTGATCGAGTAACCAACTGCTGAGGTTATCCGATAGTGTGGTTAACAGTAGTTCTGAGGGCGCTTGCCACTGTCCAGCTAACGTTACTGGAAATAAATGATGTTGCTGAGTCATGAATATAAATAAAGCTGGTTAAAATCGCGGCTATGATAACACCCTTTGCCGCAGATCACATTCACCATGCACTGTGTACTAAAAACTAAATATTTATTAACGGATCGGTGAAAATAACCAAGCAAAAAATACAAATAAGGTTATTATATAGATAAGACTCATCACGGTGCCGTTTAGCATTACTTTATGTATAAATTCTTATTTGCTCTTACTTTTTTATCCAGTTTAACCTTTAGCAGTATCTCTGCACAGGCCAGTGATTATGCTTATTACGGCTTTGAACCCGACATTGTCACTAACTATGTCGCGGTAAAAAAGAAAATGGGTTATGTACGCCTAACCGTAGAGTTAATGGTGGAAAAAAGTAATAGTTTAATCATTGTTGAACATCATGCACCGCTATTACGTGACGCCATTATCAATATTATCGGCCAACAGGCGGAAGCTAAAGTAAAATCGATGAAGGGTCGTGCAGAAATTCAATTACAATGTGAAGAGCAAGTAAAAGACTTATTAATTCAAGAGACAGGAAAACCATTAATTAAAAAGTTACTCTTTACCCAGTGGTTAGATAACTAAGCCGTTAGGTAACTAAGTGCTTAGGTAGAAATTCGTTAGATTATATCAATTATCCCATCGTAAAATGCCCACTTAATTGTGTAGGCATTTCGTTTAATGAAGCTATTGGCTAGCTTCACCTTTCCCTAATACTTTCACCGTAAACACCGCTAAGAAACAGCCCGAAAGTAAGCCGAGTAAATGCGCGGTATTGGCAACATTAACTGGCAACAAATCAACAAAACCTAACAATAACCAAAACAATAAAAAGCCGACTAACGGTTTTGATAATGACAAACCGCGCTCTGGTGCTAAATAACCAAACCACCAAACAAATCCCACTAAGGCATAAACTACGCCAGACAAACCACCAAAATTTGCACCTGAAACCAAATATTGCCCCACATTAGAGACAATAGCAGAAAGCATTAATAAATTAATTAACGTGCCTTTACCTAATGTTTTTTCCACACTACCACCGAGTTGCCACCACCACATGGTATTAAAAACAATATGCAACCACGAGAAATGAAAAAAAGCTGGGCCTAATAAACGTAATGGCTGATCAAAAAAAGCCGTAAGTGAAAAGTGAGGATAAAACTGCATAGCTCTAAAAATAGGTTGTGCCCAACCTAGGGTGCTACCTAAAAAGACTAACCAACATAAAGTAAAAACACTGAGGGTAATAATGCCCGCATGCGCGAGAAAATTTTCTTTGAAATGAGTAAACAAGGTTAGTTCATTGGCAGTAACCTCAACGGTATCACCGTGTTGCCATGCCGCACTTTGGTATTTAGTAGCAAACGGCTGCTTAATAAACTCTGCAAATTCAGCCTTAGCTTGTTCAAATTGATCTACCGCACAATAAACAACAAAGTTGCTTTTCT
The DNA here is from genome assembly GCA_033852215.1 of Colwellia sp. Classification (GTDB taxonomy): domain Bacteria; phylum Pseudomonadota; class Gammaproteobacteria; order Enterobacterales; family Alteromonadaceae; genus Colwellia. Next base: position 4,851 of record JAWSUX010000068.1, read on the forward strand.
TCTGTCTATGATCTACTTCTTGATGAGA
>JAWSUX010000462.1:0-1443 GCA_033852215.1 Colwellia sp.
GAAACAAACTTACTTCCATCAAAAGAACTCCTTATGTGATTTAGGTATACGCCTAACGCCCATTTAAGGGGCTGATAATAGTTTGCTAAAATTGTGTAGCGTAGCGAAACCGAGCAAACTGTTAGCAGTCCCGCTTTAAATTCTTGTTATGCTGAACTTTAAGCTAACCCATTAATTTTAATGCTATATATGGTGTTAAATTTAAAAGTAATATGCCTATTTTATAATTACCCAGAAACTTAAAATACATATTTGGTAACTCAGAAGCCTCAACCCCTACAATTTTACTGTAAAGATTAATCGTAAAACTTTTAAATACGATAATAAAAAACGCTGAAAACAAATAAATACCAAGATTTATTACAGCACACCAACCGAAAAAAGTAGTAAGTTCATTTACACCAATCATAGATTATTTCTCCGTAATATTAGTTCTGCATAACGCCCATTTAAGGGGCTAAAAATTGTTTGCTAAAATGTGTAGCGAAGCGAAACCGAGCAAACTGTTAGCAGTCCCGCTTTAAATGCTTGTTATGTGTACAGTTACTGCTAACTTACTAAGAACCAGATATATAAGAAAAAGAACCCAACTGGTATTGATAGATAGGAGAATATTCGAACTGTAAGCTTAAAACCTTTTCGCCAATGCTTGCGTTTATATTCTTTAATCTATATTCATCAGTTATACCTTTTTCTTTACACTGTTCATTTAAGCCTTTAGTAACATTTTTATAATGTGAATATATATTTAAGAGCTTAAAAAACACTCCTATTAAAACAATAATGATTATTACTTCTGGACTCAATTAGTGACTCCCAACTTCCATGTACACATAACGCCCACTTAAGCGGACAAAAATTGTTGGTTAAAATGTGTAGCGAAGCGGAACCTAACCAACTGTTTTTGTTCCGTTTGAAGTGCTTGTTATGTATTTATTTTCCGTCCCACTCCGAACGATCCCATGTATTTTGTACGCGAGCCCAAACATCTGGAGTCATTGCGTTTTTCCATACGCCGCCAAGTAATTTAGCAAATGATAGACTTAAGCTTGCTTCTTTTTCAACGCGATCAATTATTAACGGTCCATGTTGAGCTAAGACTTCTTCAAGAGGTCCTGCGGCTAAGACTTCAATGGTTTCATTATTAGGTTTTAACTTTAAAATAGCAGAGACTAAATCCAAAGCCTTTTCAGGCTCCATATATACGAATTGATATTCAATATCATCAACCCACTCAAAGTCATCTCTTTTAGGGTCGTCTATTTCAAATGACCACATTTCAACCCAAGCTTTAGCGATATTCTCAATATCCATTTGTGAAACTCTTTAAATACATAACGCCGCATTAAGCGGCAAATAATTGCTGGTTAAAATTTGTGAGGCACGAACAACAACCAGCTGTTATTTGTCCGTTTGAATGCCTTGTTAGCAGTACGATTAGCA
>JAWSUX010000463.1:0-1596 GCA_033852215.1 Colwellia sp.
TAATTGGTGGTCAAATCTCAGCGAGTTCTTCTTCTCAAACATTAGAGGATTCAACTAATTCTCCAGATGATGTTAGAACTCTTTATGTAGGCAATCTACCTTACCGCGCCAACGAAACATCAGTGCGTGAATTGTTTTCCAATTACGGAACGGTAGTGTCTGTACGTTTAATGAAAGATAAACATACTGGCAAACGTCGTGGTTTTGGTTTTGTTGAAATGGCAGACAATGATTTAGATAACGCTATCTCAGCGTTAAATGATACTGAATTTCAGCAACGAACTTTAAAAGTTAGAGAAGCGAAAGAGCGTCCTGAACGCGTTGACGCTGAAGAATAAAACCTTATTCCTCATACAGGCTCTTTGTAAAAGCCGCTATTTCGTATAGCGGCTTTTTTATATCCTAAACTATACATCCTACGACTTTATTAATTAAACTCTAGACAAAATCCAAGGTAATAGTAAAATCTGCGCTGATATTTTCTTTATTACTACTTTTCAAAAGGCTTTTTATGTTTAGCCATATCCACCCCGACAATTACTCTGAGCAACTAACCAAAAAACAGCAAGATATAGCTGAGTTATTCAGCGACTTTAATTTACCAAATACGAGTGTCTTCCCCTCGCCCCCATTAAATTATCGTCAAAGAGCAGAGTTTAGAGTATGGCATGATGATGATGATCTATATTACATAATGTTTAATAGTAAGACGAAAGAGAAATATCGAGTTGATGATTTTCCTGTTGCTAGCCTACTAATTAATAAAGCGATGAAGGCTCTGCTGGCTGAAATTAAAGATAATAAGGTACTTCGTTATAAACTATTCCAGGTAGATTTTTTATCCACTCTAAGCGGTGAACTTTTAATTAGCATGTTGTATCACAAGCCATTAGAAGAAGACTGGCAAGTAGAAATCACAAAGTTAAAAAAATCATTATCAACTATAGCGCCTATTGATATTATAGGTAGAGCAAAAAAACAAAAAATTATTGCTGATAAAGACTACGTAATGGAGTCTCTTAACGTTGGTGGAAAAATTTATACTTACCAGCAAGTAGAAAACAGCTTTACTCAACCTAATGCTGTGGTGAATGAACACATGTTATTATGGGCACAGCAAGCAACACAAAATGATGGTGGCGATTTAATCGAACTTTATTGTGGCAACGGTAATTTTAGTATTGCTTTAGCAGAAAATTTTGAACGAGTATTAGGAACCGAAATATCTAAAACGTCAGTTCGTTCAGCCCAAATAAATATCAGTAAAAATAACATGACCAATATTGATATAGTACGCATGTCGAGTGAAGAGTTTAGTCAAGCAATGAATGGCGAGCGACAATTTAGGCGCTTAGAGGGCTTTGATTTAACTGCCTACAATTATGATACTGTACTCGTTGATCCACCACGAGCTGGTTTAGATAAAGACAGTATTCAACTGATCAGTCGCTTTAATAAAATTATTTACATCTCATGTAACCCAGAGACCTTAAAGCACAATTTAACACAGTTAGTGGTTACCCATAATATTGATGATTTTGCTTTATTTGATCAATTTCCTTATACCCATCACGTAGAAACAGGCGTAATACTTAC
>JAWSUX010000069.1:0-4713 GCA_033852215.1 Colwellia sp.
AGGCTCTTCGTTTTCACCGTAAAGGATAGCAGGAACTTTGTTCGCGTGACGTAGGCGGCGGCTCGCACCTTTCCCTAAATCAGTACGTACTTCAGCTTCTAATGTTAATAAATCAGTCATTTTAATACTCTTCTAAAATTAATAAAATTAAATCTTGTTTTTTGCGACCAAAAACAAGGAGACACCCTTTTGACAACAAACGGAGTACTTAAAAAGCTAGTTCGTTGGATAAAAAAGGCGCGGCATAATAACACTTAGCCAAACGAAATGCTATGCAATAATAAACTTGTTATGACAGGAAGATAAAAAAGCAGCTTATTAACTAAAGTACGGTTAATATAGGCTGCTTTTTAGAAGGTCTTTATTTTACACAGAACCAATAAGATGAAAATATATTGTTCAGAAATTAGTTGAAATTAATCAAACATCGCTGAAATAGATTCTTCATTACTTACACGGCGAATGGCTTCACTTAACATACCACTTAGTGTTAATTGGCGAACCATTTTAAGTTCTTTAATCTCTGGAGAAAGAGGTATTGAGTCTGTCACTACCACTTCATCAATAACAGAGTTTTTAAGGTTTTCAGCAGCGTTACCTGATAATACAGGGTGAGTAGCATAAGCAATAACACGTTTTGCACCGTGCTCTTTTAATGCTTCAGCCGCTTTTGCTAACGTACCGCCAGTATCAATCATATCATCTACAATAATACAATCGCGGCCTTCAACATCACCAATAATGTGCATTACTTGTGCAACATTTGCTTTTGGACGACGTTTATCGATAATGGCAAGATCTGCATCATCAAGTAATTTCGCGACAGCTCGGGCTCGAACTACACCACCAATATCAGGTGAAACAATAACAGGGTTATTTAAATCTCTGTTTTTCATGTCTTCTAATAAAATTGGCGTACCAAAAGCATTATCAACAGGAACATCGAAGAAACCTTGAATTTGCTCTGCATGTAAATCAACAGTTAATACGCGATCAACACCAACACTTGATAAAAAGTCAGCAACTACCTTTGCTGTAATTGGTACACGGGCACTACGAACACGTCTGTCTTGACGAGCATAACCGAAATAAGGAATAACCGCAGTGATTCTGCCTGCAGAGGCACGACGCAAAGCATCAATCATTACAATTAATTCCATTAGATTATTATTAGTAGGGGCACAAGTTGATTGAATAATGAAAACATCGGCACCACGCACATTTTCATTAATCTCAACACTAATTTCACCATCACTAAAACTACCTACTTTGGCATTACCTAAAGGCATATATAAGCGATTAGCAATTTGCTTGGCCAATTCAGGGGTGGCATTACCCGCAAAAATCTTCATGTCAGGCACTGTCGATTCCTCAGAAACTTTTGAAATTAATAGTAGACTTAGAACTTTGTTATAAAGAGTTCTAAGCAGTATAAAACTAAACTAACTTTATTTATTAGCGCAGCGCACATTCTACAGCACTTAATAGATACTTAGTTAGTTTAATAAATTATTTAATATTGTTTTTGTCTTCATTTACAGCGCATGAACTATGTTTAAAAGAGGTGATTGATTTAATCCCCTCGCAATAAAAGAATAAGTGTTTTTAGGTAGCTTATCTTGTAATTCATGTGCTTGCTCTTGGCTGGTACAGCGAGAAAAAATACACGCACCCGTACCAGTCATCCTAGACGGCGCGTATTCTACCAACCAAGCTAATAGCTTGGCAACCTCAGGATAGTGTTTTATTACGTGAGTTTGGCAATCATTATGGAATTCACCACTGAATACATCATGTTCAAAACCCTGTGTAGCATATGCTTCAAGAGATATTTTTTTTGTATTACGTGGTAAATCTGTCGCAGTAAAAACTTCTTTAGTTGAAATGCTGCATTGAGGTTTTGTCACTAAATACCAATATTCTTGTGGTGTTGTCGGAATAAGTTTTTCGCCGATACCTTGCGCGAAAGCAGCAAAACCATGAACAAATACTGGTACATCAGCGCCAAGCGTTAAGCCAAGCTTAGCTAATGTCTCTATTGAAAAGTTACATTGCCATAATTTATTTAAAGCGAGTAATATTGTTGCTGCATTTGATGAACCGCCACCAAGGCCGCCGCCCATGGGTAAAATTTTATTTAATTGAATATTTACGCCAAAAATAAAAGCTGGATTTTCGAGTAACATTTTTTCTTGCAGCAAACACGCGGCTTTAACAATTAAGTTTTCTTCATTTTTAACACCTTCAATAGGTGTCAGTAAGGTGATTTCAGTATTATTGGTGATACTAAGCGTAATCGTGTCACCATAATCAAGAAATTGAAATAAGGTCTCTAATTCATGATAACCGTCATTATGCTGTCCAACTATATGTAGGAAAAGGTTTAATTTAGCTGGAGAAGGGAAGTCAATGCTTCTGTGTAAGTATTGATTGTTGGTCATAAAATATCCGTAGTTTGTCGTTTTAGCTTTTATTAATTTTTAATAGTTTACTCAATGTGCTGCCATTGGTTTATGACTATTTTTATTAAAATGTTATCTTTTTTTACCGTAAGCTTAGAGGGTAAAACATAATTTTTAACTTGTTTGTAACCGTTATAGCTTACTTGCCACTGTTGGTTATTATAGAAACTATTCAATTTAAGTGGCAAATTTGAATCATCATAAATAATATAATCTTCTGGCTGAAATGCGAGTCCCTTAATCCAGTAACCTAATGCCTGAGTTGGTAGCGTTAAACCTGTTAGGGTGTAAATAAGAGTAGTTAAGTCATTACTTTGATAGTTTTCACCGTCAAATGTTAAGTGATGCTTGCCTGCTTTAGATGTTAATTGCAGTACATTAATACCTAAGTAACTGGTTAAGTTCAGCTCTTGGCTGCTTTCTTTTTCATTTATATGCCAATTAAGTGTCGCGCTATTACGTCTGTTTTTTTCAATAAAAGCTATTTTGCCGTTAACTTGCCATTGAGTGATTTTTTTCAACTGCTCAATTCGTTCGTTTGAGCTTTGTTTTGTGAATAATTCAGGTTTACCTTTTGGGGAACTAGTACAGCCTGATAAAACGATGCAAGTGAATATGACTAAGGTTATAGAGGAAAAGAAATCACGATTCATAAAATCTCACATGTCGTAGTATATAAAGGAATAGGGGAAATAACCGTGTTATTGGAACATAGCCATTATGGCAATTCAATATTAACCTGATTAATATCATTTGCGATTATATTTCTTTGCAATATCACCGTATTATTTTTAGGGACTTTTATCTCAGATCATATTTTAATACTTATCCATGATGTATACTGAATAGCACTAGATAAAGCACGTTTACAAGTTTGTTGTTAAATTTTAATGTTATTTAATGAAAAGCGGTTTATAAATAATAGTATGTTAAGAAAAGGTTTATTATTTTGTCCATAGTTGCTGTTGGAATTAATCATAAAACTGCTCCTGTTGCGGTAAGAGAAAAAATATCTTTTAATCCAGATAAGCTTTCTGTTGCTTTGCAAGAAATGTTAAAAGCAGTGGAATGCCGTGAAGTGGCTATTTTATCTACGTGTAATAGAACTGAGCTTTATTTAGTTCAAGATGGTGACTTTGACATAACTCAGCAGCGTTTAGTTTCTTGGTTAGAAAACTTTCACAATGTACCTGCCTCCACTATTTTACCCAGTTTGTATTGGCATAAAGACCAACAAGCCGTGAATCACATGATGCGCGTAGCCAGTGGTCTTGACTCACTTGTTTTGGGTGAACCACAAATTTTAGGTCAAATGAAACAAGCCTATAGCCAAGCAAAAGCTGCAGGCTCTATGTCGTTAATCATGGATCGGTTGTTTCAGCGTACTTTTGGCGTTGCTAAGCAAGTTAGAACTGAAACTGAAATTGGCGCTAGCGCTGTATCGGTAGCGTTTGCTTCAGTAAATTTAGCTAAACATATTTTTGCTAAGCTTGATAAAGTTAAAGTATTGCTTGTCGGTGCAGGTGAAACGATTGAACTGGTAGCTAAACATCTATATGAAAATAATGTAGGTAAAATTACCGTTGCTAACCGTACGCTTGCACGCGCTGAGAATATGGCAAAAAAAATTGGCGCTGATGTCATTACCCTCGCACAAATTCCTGAAGCTATGTGCCAAGCGGATATTGTTATTAGCTCAACGGGATCTACTTTACCTCTTATTGGTAAAGGAATGGTTGAACAAGCCTTAGCACAGCGAAAACATCAACCAATGTTTATGGTTGATTTAGCAGTGCCTCGCGATATTGAAGAGCAAGTTTCTGAACTTGAAGATGTATTCTTATATACGGTAGATGACTTACAAGGCATTATTGCCAAAAATATGGCTAATCGCCGTAAAGCAGCAGTACAAGCGGAAAGTATTGTAAATACTCAATCAGACAGTTTTATGGCATGGTTACGTGGTTTAAATACCCAAGACACAGTCATTAGCTATCGTAAGCAATGTTTAGATAACCGTGATGTTTTACTCGAAAAAGCATTTATTCAATTAAAGAGTGGTAAAAACTCAGAGGCAGTCTTAGCCGAACTTGCCACTAAGCTCACCAATAAGTTCATGCATGCACCGACGAGTGCTCTTCAGTCTGCTGCTCAAGGTGGCGAACTTGATAAACTACTTTATTTACGTGATATCTTTAACATTGACTCTCAAGAGTAGTCTATATCCAAGTTACTTCTAACCACATAACCC
>JAWSUX010000070.1:0-11897 GCA_033852215.1 Colwellia sp.
GGTTTAGGTTTTATTCATAAAAACATGACCATTGCTGAGCAAGCGCAACATGTTTCACAAGTGAAGAAATATGAAAGTGGCATTGTTTCAGACCCTGTTACAGTGAACACTGATTTTACTATTGAACAAGTTATGCATAAAGCTGATGACTTAGGCTTTTCAGGCTTTCCTGTTGTAGACGATAAACATAACCTAGTGGGTATTATCACAGGTCGTGATTTACGTTTCGAAACTGACTTAACTAAACCTGTTTCTTCACTAATGACAGCAAAAGATAATTTAGTCACGGTGCAAGAAGGCGCAGCACGTGAAGAAATATTAGGTTTAATGCATGAAAACCGCATTGAGAAAATTTTAGTAGTTGATGATGTGTTTAAACTCGTAGGGTTAATTACTGCCAAAGATTACCAAAAAGCTGAAAATAAACCCAATGCTTGTAAAGATGAACTTGGTCGTTTACGTGTTGGTGCTGCGGTTGGTGTTGGTGCAGGTACAGATGAGCGCATTGACGCGTTAGTGGCTGCAGGTGTTGATGTTTTATTAATTGATACTTCACATGGTCATTCTCAAGGTGTTATTGACCGTGTAAGTGAAACCCGTCAGAAATACCCTGATTTACAAATTATTGCCGGAAACGTTGCTACTGGCTCTGGCGCAAAAGCGCTCGCTGATGTTGGTGTTGATGCCGTTAAAGTAGGTATCGGCCCAGGTTCTATTTGTACTACACGAATTGTTACAGGTGTAGGTGTTCCACAATTAACGGCTATCTCAAATGCTGTGGAAGCATTGAAAGGTACGGGTATTCCCGTTATCGCTGATGGCGGAATTCGCTTCTCAGGAGATATTGCTAAAGCCTTAGTTGCTGGCGCACATTGTGTCATGGTTGGCAGCATGTTGGCGGGTACAGAAGAGTCTCCAGGTGAAGTTGAGCTTTATCAAGGTCGTTATTATAAATCTTACCGTGGCATGGGCTCTTTAGGTGCAATGGCACAAAAAGACGGTTCAAGCGACAGGTACTTCCAAAAAACTGATGGCGAAGCTGACAAATTAGTACCAGAAGGGATTGAAGGCCGTGTTGCCTATAAAGGCCCTGTAGCGGCAATTATTCATCAACAAATGGGTGGTATACGTTCTTCAATGGGTTTGACAGGATGTGCAACTATTGAAGAAATGCGTACTAAACCAGAGTTTATGAAAATAACTTCAGCGGGAATGGGCGAGTCACACGTACATGACGTGACAATCACTAAAGAAGCGCCTAATTATCGTATGGGTTAGTCGAATAGCTGATTTCTTTGTTATTTAACATTAAGACTGCATCAGAAGTACTCATTGACTAGCGTCAACTCCGTGCATCTTCTTTGCCCTAATGCCAACTAACTTTGAACTCAACTATTCTTAATTTCTTTTTATAATTAAATAAAAAGTTAAAAATTTTGTCAGGCTGAACTATGAGTAAATTAGTTCAGCCTGTTTTATTTAAGATACCACGCTCTAAATTAATGAGCCGCTAAAGTAGGAAAACAACCATGAGCAAAGACATTCATGATCACCGAATACTCATATTAGATTTTGGTTCACAATACACTCAGCTTATTGCACGTCGCGTACGTGAAATTGGCGTTTACTGTGAACTTTGGTCGTGGGATGTAACTCAAGAGCAAATTGAAGGTTTTAATCCGACAGGCATTATTCTTGCCGGTGGGCCAGAGTCTGTTACTGAAGCTAATTCACCACGTGCACCTGAATATGTATTTAACGCAGGCGTACCTGTATTAGGTATTTGTTATGGCATGCAAACAATGGCTGAGCAACTTGGTGGTGGCGTTGAAAGTTCTGAGCATAAAGAATTTGGTTATGCTGCGGTTGAGTTAATTGCAAAATCTGCGTTATTCAACAATGTTGAAGACAGCATTGGTAAGAACGGTAATGCTTTACTTGACGTTTGGATGAGTCACGGCGATAAAGTATCAGCTATCCCTGAAGGTTTTGTTACCGTAGCACAAACAGCAAGTTGTGCTTATGGCGCAATGGCGAACGAAGACAAGCAATTTTACGGTGTACAATTTCATCCAGAAGTAACGCATACTAAACAAGGTTTACGCATTTTAGAAAATTTCGTTGTTGAGATTTGTCAATGTGAAAAACTTTGGACCTCAGCGTCAATTATTGACGATGCTATTGCCAAAATGAAAGCACAAGTCGGTGACGATGAGGTTATTCTAGGTCTTTCAGGTGGTGTAGATTCATCAGTTGTTGCGATGTTATTACACCGTGCTATTGGCGATAAACTTACCTGTGTTTTTGTTGATAACGGTTTACTTCGTTTAGACGAAGGTCAGCAAGTGATGGATATGTTTGGTGATCATTTCGGTTTAAACATCATTAAAATTGAAGCGGAAGACAGATTTTTAGGTCGCCTAGCGGGTGAAAGTGAGCCAGAAGCAAAACGTAAAATTATCGGCAATGTATTTATTGACGTTTTTGAAGAAGAGTCGAACAAGCTTGATAATGCAAAATGGTTGGCACAAGGCACTATTTACCCTGATGTTATCGAATCAGCCGCTTCTGCAACGGGCAAAGCTCATGTAATTAAATCGCATCATAACGTCGGTGGTTTACCTGATTACATGAAATTAGGTTTAGTTGAGCCATTACGTGAATTATTTAAAGATGAAGTACGTAAAATAGGCTTAGAGCTAGGTTTACCGTACGACATGCTTTACCGCCACCCATTTCCTGGACCAGGTTTAGGTGTGCGTATTCTAGGTGAAGTGAAAAAAGAATACGCTGACTTATTACGTCGAGCAGATGCTATTTTCATTGAAGAATTACACAAACATGACCTATATACAAAAGTAAGCCAAGCGTTTACCGTGTTTTTACCAGTGAAGTCAGTAGGCGTAATGGGCGATGCCCGTAAATATGATTGGGTAGTCAGCTTACGTTGTGTTGAAACAATTGACTTTATGACGGCTCGTTGGTCACATTTACCTTATGATTTCTTAGGCTTGGTTTCTAACCGTATTATCAATGAGATTGATGGTATTTCACGTGTGGTTTATGACATTAGTGGTAAGCCGCCTGCTACTATCGAGTGGGAATAGAAATTAACACTCTTTTTTGCTAGCTCGCCTAACTTCAGCGTTGGTTGTACTCACTGACATGCGTCAGCTCCGTGCAACCGCCTTGAATTAAGACGAACTATCTTTAAATAGCGCTATTTTATTTTTGACTCATATATTATTAAAGCCCCATAATTGTAAAGTTGTGGGGTTTTCTTTTAACAAGAACAAAACAAGGAACTCAAACTAGTTGTGGTTTTAGCAAAGCGTTTGAGTTTTTAATTTTTGAGGTTATGTTCTGGATGAACGGTATGTCTCGATGGCATGGATGCCAAGGAGAGACGATGACTATAAGTGATGCCTTTATTTATAGAGAGTAAAACCGAGAACAATGCCGATAAAATCACAAATAGGCGGAGCCAACATACTATGATTGAAAGACTAGAAACTAAACTGAGAATGAGCCGTATTGTTAAACACAACGGTACTATTTACTTATGTGGTCAAGTCGCAGCAGATGCGACTAAAGATATCACTGAACAAACCCAAACCATGCTTGATAAAGTTGATGCACTTTTAACACAAGCAGGTAGTGACAGAAAGCATATATTATCAGCGACTATTTATGTTAAGGATATGATTTATTTCGCTGATATGAACGCAGTTTGGGATGCTTGGGTGCCTGAAGGTTATGCTCCTGCACGTGCATGTGTTGCCGCTAAAATGGCGAGAGAAGCATTATTGGTTGAAATTTCAGTGGTTGCTGCGGAGATATAGCTCTTAACGTTATTAATATTTAAGTGACGTTAGCGTGCTTTCTTACTTGTAAAAAAAGGTCAATTCAAATACTGTGTAGGCATACAGGTATCGTACCTTTTTTTCGTTTCAATACAAACAAGGAAAATAAATGATTACACTTTATGGTTTTGGAAAGCACTTTAACGTGATGGATCCTAGTCCATTTGTGGTTAAGGTTGATCTTTTTATGCGTATGGCTAATATTCCATACCAAGTTAAACATGGCGCTGAATATTTAAAAATGTCGCCAAAAAGTAAGTTACCATTTATTGACGATGATGGTAAAACGATTGCTGACTCTACAGCAATACTGAGCTACCTAACAGAGCAATACCAAGTCACATTAGATGCGGAATTAACTCCCGAGCAAAAAGCTCAAGCCTATTTAATAACTAAGTCATTAGATGAAGGTTTGTATTGGTGTTTGGTTTATTCTCGTTGGATATTGGATGATAGTTGGCCGTTTACCAAGAACGCTTTTTTTAGCAAGTTACCTATACCACTACGCTGGTTGGTACCTAGCGTTATACGTAGAACGGTAAAGAAGAATCTTCATGGTCAAGGTGTTGGCCGTCATTCAACAGAAGAAATTCTTGCGATAGCAGATAAGAGCTTACAAGCATTATCGACACTTTTAGCAGATAATGACTTTTTCTTTGGCCAACAACATACCTCATTTGATGCTGTTGTTTATTCACATTTATGTGAATTTATTTCGGTACAATTTGAAGGTGGTTTTGAAAGTAAATTTACTCAACAAGCCAAGAACTATCCAAATTTAGTACAATTTTGCCAACGTATTGAAAATAAATTTTACCAAGAGACATAAATGCCTATAAAATTTTCTAATAGTTACTTAGCGCTAGGACAAAACTTTTCACAGCAAACCATGCCCGAGCCCGTAGCACAGCCCTCTTTATTATTATGGAATGAAACGTTAGCTGAAAAGTTGATGATAGCCTTTGATAAAAATACCGATACTGATTTATTAGCGCAATATTTTTCGGGTAATAAAATTTTTGATAACAGCAAACCGATAGCACAGGCCTATTCAGGACATCAATTTGGTCATTTTAATCCCCAACTAGGTGATGGCAGGGCGCATTTACTGGGTGATATCCGCGATTATAATGGCAATGTTTGGGATATTCAGCTTAAAGGCTCTGGTATCAGCCAGTTTTCACGTCAGGGTGATGGTCGCTGCGCGCTTGGCCCTGCACTGCGTGAATATATTATGAGTGAAGCGATGTTTGCGCTTGGTGTACCCACTACGCGCTGTTTAGCCGTGGTTACTACCGGTGAAAATGTTTATCGGGAACGATCTTTGGCAGGAGCAATTGTTACACGTGTCGCCGCAAGCCATATACGCGTAGGTACATTTCAATATTTTTCTGCCCGTGGTGATACTGACTCGCTTAAAAAATTGACCAATTATGCGATAAACCGTCATTTCCCTGAGTTATGTACTGACCCATCAATAGGCACAGCTGATAATGACATTAGTAGCTCACAAGTAGTTGAATTTTTCTCTGCGGTGTTAGCAAAGCAAGTTCCTTTAGTACTTTCATGGTTACGGGTTGGTTTTATTCATGGCGTAATGAATACAGACAATACTGCCATCTCTGGGGAAACAATAGATTACGGCCCTTGCGCCATGATGAATGCTTATCATGCAGATACTGTTTTTAGCTCAATAGACCGTAATAGTCGTTATGCTTTTGGCAAACAAATAAGCATTATGCAGTGGAATATGACTCGACTAGCAGAAACACTATTACCTTTGGTAGACAGTGATGAGGATGCTGCAGTAGAGCAACTTCAGCCATTATTAGCACAATTTCATCAGGATTTTGAACAAGGTTACTTGCAAATGATGCTGGCTAAAATAGGTATTGATGAACCAGAGCAAGGCGATGGTAAATTAATTAATGACTTAGTTGCCATTATGAAAGAACACCGTTTGGATCATACGCAAACTTTCACGGCATTAACCGCGTCGCTGACTGATTCGCTGCCTCATCCCATAAAAGATAAAGCTATTTTAGAGCCGTTATTGGCTGAACTTAGTGAATGGTTGCCGCGTTGGAAAATAAGAATAGACGGCTTTAAAACTGCTGCGTTTAAATTAATGGCAGCTAACAACCCTGTTGTTATTCCAAGAAATCATCATGTTGAAGCCCTATTAGCAACTTGCCAAGAAACAGGCGATTTAACCGAGCTAAATAAATTTTTGGCGGTATTGCGTCAACCGTATACTGAGCTTGTTGATACCCAAAATTATCAAGATGTCCCTGTCGATGGCGATGAAAACTATCATACTTTCTGTGGTACCTGATCAGCTAATAGGCTCAATTATGACGACACAACCCGCTAACGCACTTAAAAACTCACTTTTAAATTCTTTTGGTTTTGACGGTTTTCGCCCAGGGCAAGAGCAAACCATTTCGCAATTATTAAATGGTCATTCTTCCTTGGCTATTTTCCCTACCGGCTCAGGTAAGTCTCTTTGTTATCAATTAACCGCGCAGCATTTACCTCATTTAACCTTAGTGGTTTCACCTTTGTTAGCGTTGATGAAAGATCAACTGGCGTTTCTTGCGAGCAAAGGCATTAAGGCGGCAAGCATTGACTCAACGTTAAAGGGAAACGAAGCACAAACCGTGATGTCAGGTGTGCGTGATGGCAGCATTAAAGTATTGATGGTGTCGGTAGAGCGTTTTAAAAATGAGCGCTTCAGACAGTTTATTGAATCTGTACCTGTGTCTATGTTGGTGGTTGATGAAGCGCATTGTATATCTGAGTGGGGTCATAACTTTAGACCCGACTACTTAAAACTACCTAATTATTGCCAAGCGTTAAAAATTCCGTTGGTGTTATTGCTTACCGCGACGGCTACGCGCAAAGTAAAACAAGATATGGCAAATAAATTTGCTATTCAAGCGGAACATATTGTGCAAACGGGCTTTTATCGAGCCAACCTTGATTTAAGTGTTATACCCGTTGTTGAGTCATATAAAAACCAGCAACTTGAACAAATAATTACCGCGCAACATGGTGCGGGTATTGTGTACGTGACCTTGCAGCATACGGCCGAGCAAGTCGCACACTATTTAAAACAGCAAGGTATTAATGCTTGCGCTTATCATGCAGGGTTTGACAGTGATACGCGTAGTCAAATTCAGCAAGACTTTATGGACGGTAAAATCCAAGTTATTGTCGCGACCATTGCCTTTGGTATGGGCATAGATAAAAGTGATATACGTTTTGTTATTCATTATGATTTGCCAAAGTCTATTGAAAATTACAGCCAAGAAATTGGTAGAGCAGGACGGGATGGCATGCCTGCTCAGTGTTTTACGTTAGCGAATCTTGATGGCTTAAATACCGTTGAAAACTTTGTTTATGGTGATACACCTGAGTTTACTGGCATTGAAATGTTATTAAATGCGATAAAATCAGAAGTGGTAACAACAACCTATAACAGCCAACCTGAAGGAAAATGGGAGCTGCAAATAGTGCAACTGTCTAATGCCGTTAATATCAAACAATTACCGTTAAAAACCTTATTAGTGCAGCTCGAATTAGCTGGCGTGATTGAACCGTTATATGCTTACTTTGCAGATTTTAGAATTAAACTGTTAACACCTAAAGCTGAAATTATTAATAGTTTTAACGAGCAACGCAAAGATTTTTTACAGCGTATTTTTAATGCGACAGATTTTAAAAAAGTGTGGGGCAGTTTAAATTTCGATAACTTATTGCAAGATAAAAGCATTGAACGAAATCGTGTGATTTCAGCACTTGAATACTTGCAAGATCAGCAGCACATAGTCTTAGAAACTAAAGGCATGACAGAAGCTTTTAAAATAAACCTTACTGCGTTATCCGATCCCAGTTTATGCCAAAATCTTAGTCAGTATTTTAAAGATAACGAAGAAAAAGAAATAAAACGTATTGCCTCGTTAGTACGCTTCTTTCAACTGAATACTTGCCTAACGGTTAACTTAGCGCGTTACTTTGACGATAATTTCTTTGACGGTAGCGCTTTAGATGCGGCGAACTCGTATGATTCAAACACCGTCCCACAATGCGGTCACTGTAGCGTTTGTCGTGGTCAAGTTGCCGTATTGCAACACTCGTATAGCCAAATACCATGGCCGAGTGACGAGGTTTTAAAACGGGCTATGATGGCATTAGCCGAGCGATTAGCGGGTAAAATAAATCAGCCGCTATCACTGGAGAGCTATTGTCGATTTTTTGCTGGCATGTCAGTGCCATTATTTGGTCGTAATAAAGTAAAACAATTATCAGGTTTTGCTTTGTGTGAGCAACAAAGATATCAAGCAATAAGAGATAGAATAACCCCTCTGTTCACCGCGATGAATACATAATATTACTTTTAAAATTTATTATCCTGCTTAGCCATTCGAGTACCACAGTAAATGTTCACTAGTTTAAAAAATTCTGTACCAATGAGTGTTTGGTATATGCTGATATCAGCTTTCGGTTTTGCCTTAATGGCGGCTTGCGTAAAAGAGGTGAGTGGTTTAGGTATTCCTGTACTCGAAATTGTCGCAGCAAGATCTATTGTGTCGGTCATTATTAGTTATGTTGATATTAAACGTAAAAAAATCTCTTTGTGGGGCCATAATAAAGCGCTGTTAATCGCGCGTGGCACCGTTGGAGCGTTTGCTTTAATGTTTGTGTATTATGCTGTCACAACCTTGCCCCTAGCAGAAGCAACGGTTTTACAATATTTACATCCCGTATTTACTGCGGTTCTGGCGTTATTTTTTCTGAAAGAAAGCATACAACGCTCAACCATCGCTTGTATCATTATAAGCTTACTGGGTTTATTCATTATTATTCAGCCCAATTTGCAAATTAACAGCACAGTGCAATATCCGTGGATTAGCATTGGTGCGGGTGTACTAGGAGCTTTTGGCAGTGCAGTTGCTTATATTATCGTTAAAAAGTTGACCGAGACGGATGACAGCTCGGTTATTGTTTTTTACTTCCCTTTTATTGCCTTCCCTATCTCAATGATCATGTTGGGCAGTGATTTTGTTGTGCCGAGCTTAGCGGCAACAGGTTTACTGATATTAGTTGGTATATTCACCCAAATAGGGCAGGTAGGGTTAACCAAAGCACTGCACAGCGCTGATGCAAACAAAGCCACCGCTTATGCTTACGTACAAGTACTTTTTTCGGTCTTGATAGGTTGGGTGTATTTTAGTGAAGTACCTATTGTTACCACCATTATAGGCGGTGGTTTAATCATGACAGGCGCTTTAATTAACGTGTTATGGAAGCGATAGCTCATTCCTCATTATTTGTTTGTATAAAAAATTAGGACGATATTTCATAAGTATCCAGTTAAATTGGTTGTAGTTATATACAGCCAAGTGCCATTTATTCTATAGTCAATAAAATGCGTAAATCGCGCATTTTCGTCCAGTGATAGTTTTAAAAGATCGTAATAAGTACTTTAAGTAGAAAAGTTTTATTGAATTTGCTATTAATAGCTAAAATAGAAAAGTGTGCGACTTGTAAGCAGGAAAATGAGCAAATCGCGTACTATTAAATTGTTAGCAGTTTCGGAGGTTCATTTGCAATACGATGTAGTCAAAAATTGGTTTGAAGATGATTTTTCTGATTTAGATCCTTTGCTGCAGAAGTTACACTTATCTGGAGGGAAACTCTCCGGAAATATTAATATATCTTACGGGAAAGGAATAGCCGGTTTAATTGGTAAAAGGTTAGCTAAGAAAATGAAGCTACCTAATCAAGGAGAGCATAAATTATTAGTTTCTATTTCTCACTCACCCCAAGGGCTACATTGGAATAGGAAATTCAATGATAATAATATTGTAAAATCATTATTTGTTCCCTTTGGTAATAATAAAAATGGTTATTGGGTGGAAACTACAGGTCCTGTTCAAATGAAGTTAACTGTAGATATTATCAATGGAGGTTGGTTTTGGCGCTGTCTAAAGGTATCTTTATTTGGCTTACCAATCCCTCTTTGCTTCATCCCAAAATCTCAAGCATATAAAATTATTGAAAATGGTAAATATATTTTTAATGTCTCATTTACTTACCCTTTATTAGGTAGCCTAGTTTCTTATAATGGTATTTTGGATGCGAAATATAACGAGTGATTAACATTAATAATGAATTGAAAATAATGCACGCTTGTGAGCTTGGAGCTGTAGGAGTTTACCGCGGCCATAAGTGTGTTGCTAGGTACTTTTTTCGTACTAATCTTGCAGAACTAGACAGTATGAGGTTTCATGAAAAAAGTCATGTAGAAATATTCAAAAATGAACTCATTAATCGAAACGCTCGGATATGTCACATGAATCAACTATTTTTCTGGGGCGGTTTGTTTTATGGCGTAATTATCGGAATGTTTGGTTTAAAGTCTATAGGTATTAGTACAAGTTCCATTGAAAGTATTGTGGTTCATGAACTTGATTTGGTTTTAGAAAAACTCGATGACCAATCACCGCTTTACGGCGTTATTCAGCAGGTTAAATTGGAAGAGTTAGAACATAAAGACTCAGGTAAAAATTTAGCGGGTAAAAACTTTTGGCTATCAAATTTCGTTTCCAAATTTTCGAGGTTTAGTGCATATTCAGCAAAAAGCTTCGCTTCGGTGCTTTAAACTGCTAACACATATGAGCCTATTTCTCGTCAATAGGCAATACTGTTCTTTTAGCTACCGTTAGGTAACTATTTGTTTTCAATTAGTAAACCTCTCTTCTTCATTATATCGGTAAGTCGTTAAATACGCGTTTACAGCAAACACAGGTTGAGCTTATTTTACTGATTTTAACCGGTATTTTACCTGTGAGACCAACCTAAAATAGTGCGTTACTCATCGCAATTTTCGTATATCTACTTAAACGCGAAGGTAACATTTGAGTGAAAAATAAAAGTAAAGCTTCTTACTATTGCTGCAGGTTCGATACTAGCAACCTATGTTCAGGATTTTTAGGTTGCTGTAAATATAGCGAAATTTCTTTGTGGGCATTGCGAAACGGTTTATATAAATGAGACTTTAACGCTTTCTTTACCTGTTTAATTTCTATCCCTTTTATTACGCAAAATAAAGCTAAAGCATAAACGGTTTCTAATTCTGGTAGCGCAGCTTGTCGGTTAAGGCTTCGGTTGTTGCACGAGCCACAACCACCTTTAAATTGGTATGCGGTATTTGCAAAAATAACACCGAACCCCATAAAACACGCCACCAAATCAATGGTTTGTGATAATGCTTCTGTGTTATTTCACAAGAAAATATCGGTGGCTTCTTCCTCCTCCTGATGATGTTAATATTGCTTTATCAACCAAATCAGATAAATCCCTGACGGCGGTAGCATCAGAGGTTTTAGCCAGTACTTTATATTTTCTTCTCGACACGCCTTCTGTAAAATCATTTGTTTCTAATAAACGGTTAATTAGTTTTCGTTGTCGTTTATTAAGCAGGGTAGCTTGATGTTTTTGCCAAAAGTACGTTGTTTGAATAACGAGTTCAAACTCAGCTTTAGCATTAATTGCCGCTTCCTCTACTTTAGATAAAAACCAGCAAATCCAACAAGTAAGGTCTGTGCTGTCTTTTTGTTGATTTTCTAACTGTTGGTAGTATTCATTTCTATTAGCCTCTAATACCGAAGACAGTGAGAATAAACGTAAATCTGTTTGTTCAGCTTCAGCTAAACAACGTTCAGCTATAACGCGTGATAACCTACCGTTACCATCATCAAAAGGGTGAATAGTTACAAACCAAAATTTGGCGATAGCAGCACGAATATAGGCTGAGCCTTCATAGGGGGAGTTAAGCCAATCGAAAAACACTCCCATTTCATGAGTCACTTCTTTTTGATTTTCTCCAGGGGCTTGAAAATGAATTTTCTGTTTTCCATAGTGCCCCGAGACTATTTGCATTTTATCATTACGATATTCACCAATGGTCATTGGGGTAACTACTGGTTGAGCAGGAAACAGTAACTGATTGCATATTCTCATGCATCG
>JAWSUX010000464.1:0-5364 GCA_033852215.1 Colwellia sp.
AGATAAACTAAGAAACTAATTTTTATACTCCCATCAGAAGTAGTGCAAGTGTTTATGATTACAATAAAAAAAGGCTGAGATGTTCCTGTTAAAGATGCACCACAGCAGGTAATCCATGATGGTCCGTCCATCAAAACCGTTGCAACACTCGGTGAAGAGTTTGTGGGTATGCGTCCAACCATGTATGTAAAAGTGGCTGATCGCGTAAAAAAAGGTCAAGTGATTTTTGAGGACAAAAAAAATCCTGGCGTTAAATTCACAGCTCAAGCTGCCGGTGTTGTTAAAGAAATTAACCGTGGTGAAAAACGTGTTTTACAATCAGTCGTCATTGATGTAGATAATGAAGTCGATGGCAATGATCAAATCACATTTACCAGTTACTCAGCAAGTGAACTTAGTACTATCGCACGTGAAAATGTAGTGAAAAACTTAGTTGATTCAGGCTTGTGGACTGCGTTAAGAACTCGCCCATTTAGCAAAGTACCTGCCATTGATAGCACACCTATTGCGATTTTTGTTAGCGCTATGGACACCAATCCATTAGCGGCAAATCCTGAGGTTATCATTAATGAACAAGCGGAAGAATTTAAAAATGGTTTAACCATTTTATCCCGCTTAACGACTGGTGAAGTATTTGTTAGTAAAGCGCCAGGAGCTAATGTTCCTGTTGATTCTAACGCGACCGTAACTGAATTTTCAGGCAAACATCCAGCAGGTTTAGTGGGTACACATATTCACTTCTTAAAACCGGTTAGTAGCGATAAGTTTGTTTGGCATGTTGGTTACCAAGACGTTATTGCTTTTGCTAAATTATTTACTACAGGTGAAATTGATAATACTCGTGTTATCTCACTTGCAGGTCCAGCAGCTAACAATCCTCGTTTAGTTCGTACCGTATTAGGTGCTAGTACTGCAGAATTAACTGCTGGCGAAGCATCAACAGGTGAATTACGCACAGTTTCTGGCTCATTATTAATGGGCGCAACAGCAACAGCTGTTCATGGTTACTTAGGTCGTTACCACACTCAAATTTCATTAATCCTTGAAGGTCGTGAAAAAGAGTTTATTGGTTATATGTACCCAGGTCCGAATAAATTCTCGGTAACACGCGCTTTTATGTCGCATTTGTTCCCAAGCAAGTTATTTAACATGACGACTACGACTAACGGTAGTGCACGTGCCATGGTGCCAATTGGCAACTTTGAGCGTGTTATGCCATTAGATATTTTACCTACCTTGTTTTTACGCGATATCTGTTCGGGTGATACCGATGGCGCGCAACAACTTGGTGCCTTAGAGCTAGACGAAGAAGATTTAGCACTGTGTACATTTGTTTGCCCTGGCAAAACAGATTACGGTGTAATTCTTCGTGACTGTCTAACTACTATCGAGAAGGAAGGTTAGTCATGGGCGTGAAAAAGTTTATTGAAGATATAGAACCGCATTTTGAAAAAGGCGGTAAACATGAAAAGTGGTTTGCACTTTATGAAGCTGTCGCTACAGGGTTATTTACTCCTGGTATGGTTAATAAAGGTAAAACACACGTTCGTGACAGCATTGATTTAAAACGAATCATGATCACAGTATGGCTTGCGGTTTTCCCAGCCATGTTTTTTGGTATGTATAATATTGGTTTCCAAGCAGTTGATGCTTTGGTTGCTGGTTATGCTTTACCACAATCTTGGCAGGTTGATTTATTCACCTTATTAGGTGGTTCATTAACTGCTAGCTCTGGCACATTCGATATGATGTTCTATGGTGCCATGTTCTTCCTACCTATTTATGCTGTTACCTTTATTGTTGGTGGCTTTTGGGAAGTATTATTTGCGGCAGTACGTGGACATGAAGTGAATGAAGGCTTTTTCGTTTCTTCAATTCTATTTGCCTTAATATTGCCTGCAAGTATTCCATTATGGCAAGTTGCTATTGGTATTACTTTCGGTATCGTAATTGCTAAAGAAATTTTTGGTGGTACAGGTAAGAACTTCTTAAACCCTGCTTTAGCGGGTCGTGCGTTCTTATTCTTTGCTTATCCAGCACAAATTTCTGGTGATGCGGTATGGGTTGCAGCTGATGGTTTCTCTGGTGCTACTATGCTTAGCTCAGCTGGCCAAGGTTTAGTTGATTACTCAGTAAATGCTGACTGGTGGAACGCGTTCTGGGGATTCATTCCTGGTTCAGTAGGTGAAGTGTCTACTTTCGCAATTTTACTTGGTGGTGCATACATCCTTTATAAAGGTATTGCTTCATGGCGCATCGTTTTAGGTGTGTTTGGCGGTATGGTAGTTACCTCATTATTATTCAATACAATTGGTAGTGATACTAATGCTATGTTTGCTATGCCTTGGCATTGGCACCTAGTTATTGGTGGTTTTGCTTTTGGTATGATGTTTATGGCAACTGACCCTGTTTCTGCTTCGTTTACTAACACAGGTAAATACTGGTTTGGCGCTTTAGTTGGCGTGATGGTGGTATTGGTTCGTGTTGTTAACCCTGCATTTCCAGAAGGTATGATGTTAGCTATTTTATTCGCTAACTTGTTTGCACCATTGTTTGACTACTTTGTAGTTCAAGGCAATATCAAACGGAGGCTTGCACGTAATGTCTAGTAATAAAGAAACATTTGGCAAAACGGTCGGTTTTGTTTTAGTTATTTGTTTAGTGTGTGCAGCCTTGGTATCTATTGCCGCGGTTGGTTTAAAGCCACTTCAAACTGCTAACAAATTGCTTGATAAGCAAACTAAAATTCTTGAAGCATCTGGCTTATTGGCTGATGCAGGTAAAGATATAGTAAGCACTTATAATAAACGTGTTGCAGCTAAAATGATTGACCTGAAAACAGGAGCAATTATTGACGGTGATGTAAATACGTTTGACGAGCGCTCTGATTCTCGTGATTCAGCGAAGAGTACTAAGCCAGCGAATGATATTGCTGGCCTTAGCCGTCGTGCTGATCGCGCTGTGATCTACTTGGTTAAAAATGAACAAGGTCAATTAGAAACTATAGTACTACCTATCGTAGGCGCAGGCTTATGGGATCTAATGTATGGTTTTGTTGGTTTATCACCAGATTTCAATACAGTACAAAGCGTTGTTTATTCTGATCTTAAAGAAACTCCAGGATTAGGTGCAGAAGTGCTTAACCCTAAATGGAAAGCTTTATGGCCAGGTAAAAAAATGTTTAACGAGCAAGGCGATATCGCTATTAAGCTTGTTAAAGGTGGCGCTAAAAAAGGTGATGCTCACGGTGTTGATGCCTTATCTGGTGCAACATTAACCAGTAATGGTGTTGAGCGTACTATCCACTTTTGGTTAGGTGATGAAGGCTATGGTCCTTTTATTGCTAAATTCCGTAATGGAGGATTGAACTAATGTCTTCAGATACTAAAAAAGTCCTCTTCGGACCCGTTGTTGATAACAACCCGATTGCGTTACAAGTTTTAGGTGTTTGTTCAGCCCTTGCTGTAACAAGTTCAATGGCTAATGCCTTGGTTATGACACTTGCTGTAATTATGGTAACTGCTTTTTCTAACTTATTTATTTCAATTATCCGTAATCAAATACCGTCAAGTGTACGTATCATCGTGCAAATGGCGATTATTGCTTCATTGGTAATTGTTGTTGACCAAGTATTAAAAGCCTTCTCTTACCAATTATCGAAAGAATTATCGGTATACATTGGTTTAATCATTACTAACTGTATCGTTATGGGCCGCGCAGAAGCTTTTGCTATGAAAGAAAAGCCAGGTGTGAGTTTCTTAGACGGTATCGGTAATGGCTTAGGCTACGGTGCTGTATTAATGGTTGTTGCTTTCTTCCGTGAGTTATTAGGTTTTGGTACCATCTTTGGTATCGAAATTTTACAACTTACCCAGAATGGCGGTTGGTACCAAGGTAATGGTCTATTAGTTTTACCATTTAGTTCATTCTTCATTATTGGTTTAGTTATCTGGGCAATTCGCCAGTGGAAACCAGAACAAGTTGAGGAAGATTAATCATGGAACATTATTTAAGTATTTTTATTAAAACCATCTTCATTGAGAATATGGCGTTAAGCTTCTTCTTAGGTATGTGTACTTTTTTAGCGGTATCAAAGAAAGTAAGCACAGCTATTGGCTTAGGTGTTGCGGTTGTTGTGGTATTAGGTTTAGCAGTTCCTGCTAACCAAGTTATTTACCAAGCGATTTTAGCGCCAGGCGCACTTGATAGCCTAATGGGCATTACTGATCCGAAAGAATCAATTGACCTTAGCTTCTTGTCATTTATTACCTTTATTGGTGTTATTGCTGCCTTAGTACAAATTTTGGAAATGTTATTAGATAAATATTTCCCTGCTTTGTATCAAGCACTGGGCATCTTCTTACCTTTAATCACAGTTAACTGTGCCATTTTTGGTGCCGTATCATTTATGGTTGCAAAAAACCTTACCCTTGGCGAAAGTGTTGTTTACGGCATTGGCTCAGGTGTTGGTTGGATGTTGGCAATTGT
Organism: Colwellia sp.; assembly: GCA_033852215.1. Taxonomy (GTDB): domain Bacteria; phylum Pseudomonadota; class Gammaproteobacteria; order Enterobacterales; family Alteromonadaceae; genus Colwellia. The sequence continues at coordinate 4,489 of JAWSUX010000464.1, forward strand.
GTTGATGGCTGGTTTGCGCGAAAAGATGAAATATTCTGACGTGCCAAATGGTTTGAAAGGTTTAGGTATTACGTTTATTACTGCAGGTTTGATGGCTTTTGGCTTCTTATCTTTTGGTGGTATTTCGTTATAAGTTTGGTCGGTGTAAGGTCAGGTTTCTGGTCTAACACCCCTAGAGAAGTTTAAGGAAAGTCGATGGAAATTATTCTCGGCGTATCGATGTTTACCGCGATAATTATTGTCTTAGTTTTAGTGATTTTATTTGCTAAATCTAAGTTAGTATCAAGCGGTGACGTGACGATAAGTATAAATGGCGACCCTGAAAAAGCAGTAACAACTGCTGCGGGTGGCAAATTATTAGGCGCACTAGCTGATCAAGGTATTTTTATTCCTTCAGCATGTGGTGGCGGTGGTACTTGTGGCCAATGTCGTGTTGATGTGCATTCAGGTGGCGGTGATATTCTTCCTACTGAAGAAGGGCATATCAATAAACGTGAAGCTAAATCAGGCTGTCGTTTAGCGTGTCAAGTTGCTGTTAAACAAGACATGGAAATTGAAGTAGAAGATGAAATCTTCGGTGTTCAACAATGGGAATGTGAAGTTATCTCTAACGATAACAAAGCAACGTTCATTAAAGAGCTTAAGCTACAAATTCCAAATGGTGAATCAGTTCCGTTTAAAGCGGGTGGTTACATTCAAATTGAAGCACCGGCACATCATGTTAAATACAGTGATTTTGATATTGATGAACAGTACCGTGGCGATTGGAACCATTTTGGTTTCTTCGATGTGGAGTCAAAAGTAGACACAGATACGTTACGTGCTTACTCAATGGCTAACTACCCAGAAGAGGAAGGCATTATTATGCTTAACGTG
>JAWSUX010000465.1:0-6854 GCA_033852215.1 Colwellia sp.
TAAGCCAATACCACTAGTTGAACCAGTGATTAGTGCTGTTTTATTCTTTAGCATAATTTTTTTCCTGTGTAATAGTGTTGCTGAATTTTTTTATAATATCAGTGATGCTTATTCTTTTGAATAAATTTTACTCCAAGCATAAAGTTGCCTGAGTGTCGTTGTAATAATTTCAGGGTACTTTGTTTTTGACTGTCCATCAACAAAAATACAGTTAGACCCGTGCCATATTGGCATACAAAAAACATCCAGTTGTTTATTTGTTTTCCTTTTATACCCACCACTTCTTCAAGATATTATATTGATTCAGGCACGTTTTAATGATCTAAAATAACTTTCGGTTATTAAAGTGCAGCGTCTGAATGAGATAAAATATTGTTGAATTATTTTTAATGAAGATTGGCATTAATGGGCACAACAACTAGATCTGATGCCATGATAGCAAAAAATAATTCAATATACTCGGGGTAGTTGTTAGAAATTATGGTACACGATTACAGATAGGCGGAATCTTATTGATATGTTAAATTGAATAAATAGGAAGTGTAGATAGGGCTTTGACGCTTCTATTGCTGCCTTAGTGCCGCAGCTCAAAATAGTCCTGAACACCGTGTGTACTTTTATTGAGGTCAAGAGCTAGAGAATACGTGAATACTTTATTGATATGTTAAATTGAATAAATAGGAAGTGTAGATAGGGCTTTGACGCTTCTATTGCTGCCTTAGTGCCGCAGCTCAAAATAGTCCTGAACACCGTGTGTACTTTTATTGAAGTCAAGAGCTAGAGAATACGTGAATACTTTATTGATATTGTAAATAGAATAAAGAGGTAAGTGTAGATAGGGGGTGACGCTTCCAAGGTGCCGCAGCTCACAATAGTCCTGAACACCGTGTGTTCAGGGCGGAAATATCATGCTAACCGTAGGCTTCCCGATACGAGCCGGGCTTGCACAAAAGCTAATAATCAACTTCCTAAGGTAAAACTTATCGGCTCAGGGACAAAGTTCACATACAAACACCCCAGAAGACATAATGAGTATAGCGAAAAAAAAATCAGGGTACTAAGTTTTTTTTACTGCTAGGAGCTGTTTGCGGAGTATTTATCCGTAATGTGCTTTTCTTAACCGTAGATACTGTAGTGAACTTAGTTTTTGATATGATGTTGTCGCAGAAGGAAAATTCATTAGTTACTTGTTAAGCAATTTTTTTATTTGTGGGCGTAAGCGCTTGTTCAATTGTTGATTGTAATAACTCAATCTTTTTTTGATTATCACTTTGTTCGGCTTTAAGCTGCTGTTGAACTTTAAGTAAATCATTGGCTAAGTTTAACGCTGTCATCAGGAGTTTTTGCTCTGGAGTACTCACTGTTTTACTTTCTTTGGCGTTAGTTAAACGAGACGTTAATTCTCGGGCAGCCGATAGAAGAGCCGTTTCTTGCCCTGTCGGACAAGCAATTTTCAGCTTGCGATCAACAATATCTATTTCTACGGTGCGTTGCGCCATGATTGTAACATTCCAATAATTATTAAATAGCTGACTAGCTAAGATAGTGATATTTAAAACACTAAATTTAGGCTATTAATCAAATAGTAACTAGGCTTGGCGCTTTTTGCAAGTAAACAGAAAAGCAAATAGAGGCAAAAGGGGCGCTTTTTATTTGATTTAGCACTAGTTTATCGGGAATTTTACTTTTCTGTTATTTAGGGCAATGTTACCATTGTTGTCATAACTTTTAGTCACTGTGTAATAAATTATGTCAACGTCATCAAAAGAGACTTTAATGGATTTTTCTAGCATGCAAGCCATCATCACTTGCGAAAATGTAAAAGCTCATGCCAGTGAACTTCACGGGGTGTTAAGCGGTTTAGTTTGCGCAGGTTTTGAATTTGAAGATCAAAGCTATATCACCATGTTAAATGATTTATTTAATGACGGGGATAACTTTCCTAGTCCCGTTAAGTCTGCACTTAAGCAAATGTATAATGAACTATGGTCTAACATTCTTGATGATAATTATGGCTTTAATTTATTATTACCTGATGATGATGACAGTATGGCCGAGCGCGGCAACGCCTTAAGTATCTGGGTACAAGGTTTTAATTTAGGTTTTGGGCTGCAGCAAAAAGACAAACCCGTGTTATCAGAAGAAGTAAAAGAAGTACTGATTGATTTTGGAGAAATTGCCAATTTGTCAGATGAAATGGATGAAGATGAAGACACAGAGCAAGCGTATTTTGAAATTAGTGAATATGTACGTATTTCTGCGCTATTATGTTTTAGTGAATTAGCATCACCACCATTAAAAGCAGGTGGTAGTGAGAATACCGTGCATTAATACCGTGCATTAATACCCCATATTACACTAGGTAAGAATACTCACTATTTACTTTGCGCTATTCATTTTATGCGCGATTTTTTCTAATGATTTTGGACACTAATTCATGACAACTTCTTCTCCTGTAAAACCTATTACATCGTTGCCTTTAAGTGATTTTAGTGATCACCGAACGGCATTTTTTAATAAAATGCCTCAAAACAGTATCGCCTTTTTCTCTGCTAATAGTGAAGTAACACGCAGTAATGATACCGAATATGCCTTTTGTCAAAATAAACACTTTTATTATCTAACAGGCTTTAATGAGCCTGATGCGTTATTGGTTTTAATAAAAGATAAAGAAGGTAAAACATCAAGTATTTTATTTTCATTACCTAAAGATGCCTTGCATGAAATTTGGCATGGACGTCGTATTGGTCAAAACCAAGCAGTTCAGGCGTATGGTTTTGATTCTAGCTATGTCGTTGATGAAATAGATAAACTTGTGCCTAATTACATACAAGGTAAAAGTCAGGTCTTATTTAGTTTTGACAATGCTTCTACGGTGCAGCAAGTTTTTCATTGGCTTGGTAATGTTAGAGCAATGATCCGCCAAGGGATCAACGTGCCAAATAACTTAGCGGATGCAAGTCCAATCATTTCTGAATTACGTTTGATTAAAAGTAATTCAGAGCTCGCCTTGATGCGCCAAGCGAACTATATATCTGGTTTAGCGCACCAAAGGGCAATGAAAACGTGCCAAGTTGGTAAATTTGAATACCAAATTGAAGCCGAAATCCTTCATGAGTTTGCGCATGCAGGTGCGAGACACCCTGCTTATGCTTCTATTGTCGCAGGTGGAGATAATGCCAATATTTTACATTACACCGATAATAACGACACGCTAAAAAATAATGATTTATTACTTATTGATGCGGGTGGAGAACTCGGTGGTTATGCTGCGGACATTACCAGAACGTTTCCTATTAATGGTAAGTTTACCGAAGAACAAAAAATACTTTATCAGTTGGTACTTGATGCTCAAAAACTCGCAATAAGTGCTATTAAACCTAATGCTTGTTTTGCTGAGTTGAATAACATTGTTAATGCTTTTTTGACTAAAGGTTTAATTGAACAAGATATATTATCGGGCGAACTCGATGAGCTAATTAAAAATAAAGCAGTGAAAGAATACTTTATTCATGGCTTAGGTCATTGGTTAGGGCTTGATGTACATGATGTTGGCGACTATAAAATAAACGAAAAAAAAGAGCAGCGTCGTGCTTTTGCTGTTGGTATGGTGATGACGATCGAACCTGGCTTGTATATACCATTAAATGATTTAAGCGTAGATAAAAAATGGCGTGGTATTGGTATACGTATTGAAGACAATATAGCTGTTACTGAACATGGTTATGAAAACTTAACCGTTAATTCGCCTGTTGAGATTAGTGCTCTTGAAGCACTAATGGCAGAAAAATAAATCAATACATTATGACAAGCGCGATAACACATACGATGGCAAATCAAGATGAGAAATAATAAAAAAATATTTGATGTTGTTATATCTGGTGGTGGTTTATCAGGCAGTTTAACCGCGCTTAGTTTAAGTCAATTGAAAAAGCCTGACGGTAGTTTATTATCGATAGCCATTATTGAAAAATCGGAACAAACAAACTCATCATCTGAAAAATCACAACCATTATTTGATAACCGCGTACTTGCGTTATCTCATGGTAGTGCGGCTTATTTACAAAAAGTAGGCGTATGGCAACCCCTGAAAGCCGAGGCTTGTGCTATTACGGCTATTGATATTTCTGATCGTGGTCACTTTGGTAAAGCAAGAATATCAGCCAGTGAACATGGCGTGAATGCTTTAGGTTACGTGGCTGATATGGCACTTATTGGTAAAGCGCAGTTGCAGGTATTAGCCCAGAACAAAAATGTTCAGTGGTATAGCCCTGACAGTATTAGTGATATAGATTGGCACAGTGACCTTCAGGGAAAAGAGCAGCAACAGATTACCGTGAAATTAAGCTCTGGTGATGAATTAAACACCTCGTTATTACTTGCTTGTGATGGTGTTCATTCACCTTGTCGACAGTTGGCGAATATTGAGGTCAGTCATTATGATTACCAACAATGCGCGTTAATTGCTAACGTAAGTACCAATAAAAACCATGGAAACAAAGCGTTTGAACGCTTTACTGAGTTTGGGCCTATTGCCATGTTGCCGTTAAAGCCGGCAGCTGGCGAACAAAATCGTTGCTCTTTAGTTTGGACCTTATCACCCGAGCAAACCAAACGAATACAATCACTGAGTGATGATGTTTTTAAACTTGAATTGGAACGTGCTTTTGGCAGTTGGTTAGGTGCTATTACGCAGGTAGGGCAACGTGATGTTTATCCGTTAGTTTTATTACAAGCCAAACAACAAACGTATCATCGTATGGCATTGGTTGGTAATGCTTCTCACACTATTCACCCCATCGCAGGACAGGGCTTTAATTTAGGTTTACGTGATGTAGAATTTTTAACTAACTTGCTTGATGAAGCATTAAAAAATGAACAAGACATTGGCAATTTTTCATTATTGCAACGTTATGAGCAAAGTCGCAGTAAAGATCAACGCGAAGTTATCCAACTTACCGATGCCTTAGTCACTTTGTTTTCTAATGAATTACCACCCTTAGTTGTCGGTCGAAATGTAGCGCTATCAGCGATGAACTTTTTCAAACCATTAAAAAAGGCACTCGTGAATAAAACCATGGGTTATTAGTTGTCTCAATAAATATCGAATAGCAAATTACCGTAGGTTTAAGGCTAAAGTCGAATTTCAATTAAAATCCGAATGCTCATAGTTATCAGCCAAAGAGAAGATAAAATAGAATGCAAAAATTTGATATGTTAATTGTTGGCGCAGGTATGGTGGGGTTAACACTCGCTTTAGCTTTACGAAAAAACAGTCAGCTATCAATCGCTATCGTTGATTCCGCGCCATTAACTGCTTTAGATGATGAATTAGGTGTGCGTGTTAGCGCTATTAATATTGCGAGTAAAAATATTTTTGATAATGTAGGTATTTGGCCTACTATCGAAAACCAGCGCTTACAGGCTTATCAACACATGCATGTTTGGGATAAAGCAGGACTAGGTAAGTTAAATTTTTCCATTGAAGATTCCTTTTCTCTTAACCAAAGCGCGAGCTCTTTTGCTCAGCAGGCGCAACTTGGTTGGATCATCGAAAACAAAGTGATCCGACATGCCTTATGGCAAAAAGCACAGCAAGATGAAGGCATTCATTTTTTTACAGACACCAAACTTGCCAATATTACCGTAGGTGAAAGTGAAGTATTTGCGAGCTTTAATGACAATACCATGCCTATTATTGCCAAACTGGTTGTCGGTGCTGATGGTGCTAATTCATGGGTTCGTCAACAAATGAATATGGCAATGATTTTTAAAGATTACGATCACCATGCCATTGTCGCAACAGTCAAATGCTCACAAGGACATCAAAATACAGCATGGCAAGTTTTCCTTGAGTCAGGGCCATTAGCCTTTTTACCTTTGCAGTCACTAAATACTGAACGCTCTTTAGAAGATAACTTATCTAAAGAGTGCTCTTCAAAAGGGAAGTTATGCTCTATTGTTTACTCGACCTCGCCAGAAGAGGCAAAACGATTAACACAACTTACACCAACTGATTTTGCTAAAGAATTAACCGCCGCTAGTGACGGAAAACTTGGCGACATTAGCTTACAAAGTAAGTGTTTTACTTATCCGTTAACTATGCGTTTAGCACAAGATTTTGTTAAAGACCGTGTTGTACTTATTGGTGACGCAGCGCATACCATTCACCCGCTAGCAGGGCAGGGCGTTAATTTAGGTTTACTTGATGCTGTCGCATTAGCTGAAACATTGACGAAACAGATGAGTGATACCGAGCGCTATACAGAACAGAGTGCAGCAAGTGACTTTGTTAATCAGCAAGCACTTAAGGCTTTTTCTCGTTGGCGTAAAACCGAGGCGAGTGAAATGATTGCCTCAATGGCCGCCATTAAACAAGCATTTACGCCTCAAGCCAAACCAATAACATTATTACGTGGTATAGGTATGAATTTGCTCAACAATTTCTCACCGATTAAAAAACAATTGATTAGCCAAGCGCTGGGCATAAAAGCCGATTTACCTGAATTAGCTTATAAAAAAGATAACGTATAACAAAAAATTATACTGGGCTTTATTTGCTGTGTTAATACATTTGACACTGATAACTGTAATATATTTTTTAAAATACATGTTTTCGAAATAAAATTTCGTCTTTTCTTTTAACTTGGTTTTATATTTTACCTGTTCGTGTTTCGCTGTTGAATCAACAAGGTTCGAGGTTTATAATCTACCAAAAATAAAACAAGTAATACCAATAAACTAATAATCATTAAGTTAGTTTATTGGTATTACTTTGTTAAAAAACTTAGGTGCAAGCAATGACGCATAAAACCGTATTACAGGCAAAGCATTTAGCCTCTGGCGCTAAAATG
>JAWSUX010000071.1:0-4087 GCA_033852215.1 Colwellia sp.
TGCTTAGAGGTTGTATATGAAAATTAAACGTTTTGGTGCTAAAGAGATGCGTACTGCACTAACGCAAATAAAAGAAGAGTTAGGTGCTGATGCGGTTATTATGTCCAATAAAAAAATTCCCGAAGGTGTAGAATTGATGGCTGCTGTTGATTACAGTCAATCGGTTGAGCCTGCGAAGCAACCTAACGAGACAATGTCAGCGCAAGTAGTGAATCAAACTGCCGAAAAAGCAACAGAGCAAGTCAATAATCAAGTAACAACAGCTAGAATGACGAATAGAGAAATTAGTCATGATGTGGTCAATATTGGTCAATCTACTTCTGCAACTTCTCGAGAGCCTTCTTTCTCACAACCGCTTCACAATCAAGAAAGTAATACACCTGTTGATAGTCTTAGTGCTTTGCTTAATAGACAGGTTCAACATCAAGCGTCAGGTCAAAAAAATACGGGGCAAGCTGAGCAATTACAGGCTTCTCAGCATAATGAAGCAAGTATTGAACAGCAATTAAAAAGTTTTACTGAACGTTTACAACAGACTGTTTCTGGTGATAGTACTAATCACCTTGACAATAATGCGAGCTCTGTTTATTCAGGGAATAATGTTTTAGAACAAGCGAAAAATGACAACATAACAGCGAATTTAACAATAAGTAATGAAGTGACTAATGAAAGTATTACTTCACAAAACTTTGCTAACATGCAACAAGAAATGGCTTCAATTAGATCTTTACTCGAACATCAAGTATCTGGATTAATGTGGCAAGATATGGCACAGAAAGATCCCCAACGTGCGGTATTGGTTAAGCGTTTAACTGCTTTAGGACTTAATGAACAAATAGCGGATCAAATTGCAGGTTATGTGCCACAGCAAGCCCATGAACAAGAGGCTTGGTCACATGCAACAAAATTAATCACACAACAAATAAATACGACTCAAAATGACATTATTAATCGTGGTGGTGTCGTGGCTTTAGTCGGACCTACAGGAGTCGGGAAAACGACAACTATTGCGAAACTTGCTGCGGGTTATGCGCAAGTACATGGTGCGGATCAAGTTGCTTTAATTTCAACAGATACTTTCCGTATTGCAGGTTTTGAGCAGTTAGCGACTTATGGGAAAATAATTGGATGTCAGGTGGTCTTAGCAAAAGATAGCGAAGCACTGGATGTGTTTTTACAGCAATTTTCTAAGAAAAAGCTTGTTTTGATTGATACTGCGGGAATGGGGCAAAGAGATATGCGTTTGGCTGAACAATTAACCGCCTTGGTAGCAAACTCTCGTGTGAGAATCCGTAATTATTTAGTCTTAGCGGCTAACGTGCAACAAAGAGTCATGCAGGAAAATGTTGATCGCTTTAAAAAGATACCGTTATCGGGTTGTATTTATACTAAACTTGATGAAAGTGTCAGTATTGGCGAAATAATTACAACTTCCATACAAAATGGTTTGCCAATAGGTTATCTTACTGATGGTCAAAGAGTTCCCGAAGATATTAAAGTTGCAAATGCTGAAAAATTAGTTACTCTTGCTGATAAGATGGCAAGTAGATTAGTAGATAGCCATATCGGTGGTAATATGAATTCATCGCGGCCAGTTGCACCTAGCGCAGCGCTTTAAGTTTACAGTAAATCCCCTGATCACAAAATTTAATAGAAGTAGTAATTTAATGATAGATCAAGCAAGTGGTTTAAGAAAAATGCAAGATTTACAACAGGTCAAGGTTGTAGCCGTTTCCGGTGGTAAAGGTGGCGTGGGTAAAACTAACGTATCACTAAATACAGCTATTGCTCTAGGTCAACAAGGAAAACGTGTCTTAGTCTTAGATGCCGATTTAGGTCTAGCTAATGTTGACGTTATGCTTGGCCTTCGAGTTAAACAAAATTTATCCCATGTTCTTTCTGGGGAATGTGAACTTGATGACATTATCATTGAAGGTCCCGCGGGCATTAAAATAATTCCAGCCACTTCTGGCTCACAATCTATGGTTGATTTAACGCCAGCAGAGCATGCAGGTTTAATACGCGCTTTTAGCGAAATGCAGACTAAATTTGATGTGTTAATTATCGATACTGCCGCAGGCATCTCTGATATGGTGTTAAGTTTTACACGCGCTGCTCAGGATGTCATGTTGGTGGTATGTGATGAACCCACCTCTATTACCGATTGTTATGCATTAATGAAGCTGTTGAGTCGCGATCATGGAGTATTCAAGTTTAAAGTTGTTGCTAATATGGTGCGCAGCCCTAAAGAAGGGCCGCAATTATTTGCTAAGTTAACCAAAGTAACCGATAGGTTTTTAGATGTAGCTTTAGAGCTAGTAGGCGTTGTACCTTTTGATGAGAACATACGTAAATCAGTGCGTAAGCAACAAGCCATTGTTGAAGCTTTTCCTCAATCACCTGCGGCACTTGCGTTCACTGATTTAGCGAAAAATATCAGCCGTTGGCCAATACCACAGCAAGCATCAGGACATTTAGAGTTTTTTATAGAGCAGTTATTAGCGAATTAAGTTTAATTAAATAACTGCTTTAGGCTATTCATCCAGTATTTTTCAGTGAGAACAGCAACACGTGACAATAACTAATAGCTATAATAATCAAATTGATAAAAAGGCTTTACTTGAACAGCATACCGTTTTAGTTAAACGCATTGCTTATCATTTACTAGCAAGATTACCTGCGAGTGTTTTGGTTGATGATTTAATTCAATCAGGCATGATTGGTTTATTTGAAGCAGCAAATAATTTTGATAATAGCAAAGGAGCAAGTTTTGAAACCTTTGCTGGCATAAGAATTCGTGGCTCTATGTTAGATGAAATCCGTCGTGGCGATTGGACACCTCGCTCTGTCCATAAAAATAGTCGTATGGTAAGTGAAGCAATTAAACAGCTAGAAGCAAAGCTAGGCCGTGATGTTTCGGATGTTGAAGTTGCTGAAAAACTTGATATTTCATTAAATGACTACCATCATATACTTAGTGAGGTCAGTACAGGTAAAATACTCGGTATAGAAGATCTTGGCGTTAGTGAAGATGCAATTAACTTTGGTGAAGCTTGTCTTGTTGATGACCCATATCAAAGTATTGAACATAGCGCCTTTAAAAAAGGTCTGTCTCAGTGCATTAAGTCTTTACCCGAGCGAGAAGCTTTAGTACTGTCGTTGTATTATGATGAAGAATTGAATTTACGTGAAATTGGACAAGTTCTTGATATTAGTGAATCAAGAGTGAGCCAAATACATAGTCAGGCAATGCATAGATTAAAATCTCGTATGCAATCTTGGCAAAATTAGTTAAAATAATATTGAGCTGTTTTAATAAAAACACTTAAAAGTAGCGGATACGTAAACGTTGTTATAAATCTAGAAAGTAGTCTTTGCTCTTTTATGCTGCGTTACAACGAGAAAAAGAAAAAGAAAAAGAAAAAAGTAAATAAACAATATAATATATTAGAATAATTAATTTTGAATGTTTCGCCGGAGGGTGCCTTGGATAAAAATATGAAAGTGCTTGTTGTTGATGACTTTTCAACGATGAGACGTATAGTGAAAAATTTGTTGCGCGATTTAGGTTTTACCAACATTCAAGAAGCTGATGATGGCAGTACAGCCTTGCCAATGCTTCAAGGTGGAGACTTTGATTTCGTGGTAACTGATTGGAATATGCCTGGTATGCAAGGAATTGATTTACTAAAAGCGATTCGTGCAGATGCTAGTCTATCTCATATCCCGGTATTATTGATTACTGCTGAGGCTAAAAAAGAACAAATAGTTATGGCTGCTCAAGCAGGTGTAAATGGCTATATAGTTAAGCCATTTACTGCTGCAACATTAAAAACTAAGCTAGATAAAATATTTGAACGCTTAGCTTAGGTGGTATCTTTTTAGCTAATAAAAGTGGTCTTTAGCTAAAAGATTTTGCATAACTATTAAGGACTTTACATGAGTATAGCTATGGTGGGGCGGATCTCTTTAGAGCAAGCAAAATCATTGGTCGAGCTTTTAGAGTCTGGTCAACAAGATGAAGCTGATGCTATTATTAGCGAGATTAACAACCCAATCAATTCGGAGCTTTTTGCTGAAATTGGTA
>JAWSUX010000466.1:0-2268 GCA_033852215.1 Colwellia sp.
CAAAGAGCCTGAGATAGCTTCTCAATTTAGAGCTCGTACATAAGTATGCATTAATTTCTTTGTGTTATTATTTGTGTTGTTGACAAGGGGGAGTCCACGTAAGTTGGCTAGTTCCGCTCCGCTTCACATTTTAGCCAACTACAATTTGCCCCTTAACAGGGCGTTATGTGAATAAGGAGGTTTACGTTGAATTCTAAGGTTCCATTGCCTACTGATAATATATATAAGTTTTATTCACTATTTGGTTTGGTTCTACTGATAAGTAGTTTCATCTTGTTTGTACAAACTTATACATCATTTCAACAGCGAGCTTTTGATAGGTTTATAGAGTTAGAGGTATTAAATAGCCAAGAATTACTTTCGCCTAAAGAACTGGCTAGAAAAGAAGCCTTTGAATCTAAAGCAATAATTGATAAAAGTGATAAGAAACTTTATATGAGATTTATTGGTGGTTTCATTGGTTTATCGTTGGTTCTTATATTTTATGGGTTTAGAAAGTGGCATATTAAAATACAACCGCAGCAAGATCTTATGGCTCAACAGCAAATAGAGAAGTTAGCTTTAGAAATTAAAATATTAAAAAAACAATCTAATAAAATTTACACAAATAGAGTTTAGATTAAATATTCACATAACAAGCAAATCAACTAGGACACGTAACAGTTGGCTACGTTTCGCTTCGCTACACAATTTTAGCCAACTATTACTTAGCCTGTTATTTGGGCGTTATGTTTACTCAGGATACTGATGTCTAGCCTCACGAAAAGATGCTCATTATGCAGCATAAATAAAATAATCTGTTTTTGGGGCGATATGCCCATGAGAAAATGGAAACGCCCAATTTTAGGCATTATAAGCGCATTAGTTTTATTTGGTGGTGGTTACGCAATCTATGAAACTATTCAAATTGAAGGTGAGCCGGATTTATTTTTTAAATTATTGATGAGCTTTGTTGGTTTCATCTTTTTTTGGGGCTTAGTAAATTCTATATTTGGTTGTGATCGTTGTGTTGCAAAAGCTTTTGGTAGCGTGTAAAAGGGGTTACTGTAACAATGAAATATCTAACCATATTGTTAACTCTATTATTATATTCGTGTAACTCGGCTCAAGTAGATTGCTCAAAATCAAACGTTGACCCTGATGGCTATCTACTTAAAACTTGCGAATACCTTGTTAAAAATCAAATTGATGTATCTCCAACAAAAGCTAATGAATATAAAATAAAAGAGTTACTATCTTCCACCGAAAACGGTGTTGAATTGATCGAAGTAAAACTTAATTGCTGCTTTTTAGGCGATAGTGTTGTTATTAACCCAAGTACGGGTAAAATAATTAAATTCAACATTGGTGATAAATAGTAAACATAACAAGGGTTTTCAAGTCGGACAAATAACAGTTGGCTTTTTGTTCGTGCCTCACTTATTTTAGCCAACTGCAATTTGCCGCTTAAAACGGCGTTAGGCTTTTAAAATCTCTACCAACTATGGATGGTGATATGGAAACGTTATTTTTTATTGCGGCAATTGCCGCTGCTTTTATCATTGCTAAATCGTTTAATAGCAACGGGGAGGATAATAATAATTTTGAAAAATTGAATTCAGAAATTAATTATCTAAAGCAGCAACTTTTAGATTCTGAAGTACGAGAAAAGAAACTTAAAATAACAATAGAAGAAAAACAAAATTTTTTAGAAAATTGCTGGAAAAAAATCGAAGAGTTAGAGCCTCAAAAGGAAAGTATAACTTCTAAAACTAATAGCTGTTGTAATGCTTGCGATCGACCAATATCATATTGTGTATGCTCAAAATAAAAGCCTAACAAGAAATTAAACAAGGACAAAAAACAGTTGGCTTTTTGTTCACTCCGTTCACTTATTTTAGCCAACAATTTTTTGCCTGTTAATTAGGCGTTAGGTATTTCAAAGTTTCAATCAACAATGGAGAAGTCAATGAGTAGTACAGAAATGGAAACATTAGCATCATCGCAAGAATATGTAGGTTTTTGGGCAAGATTTGGAGCATCAATCATTGATAGTATATTAATAATGGTAATTATATTGCCATTAATGTACATGATATATGGCAGTCTATACTGGGACTCAGAAGAGTTCATCTTGGGCGTACCTGATTTTATTGCCAATTGGGTATTCCCGCTTGTAGCTACAGTTATGTTTTGGGTTTATAAATCAGCAACACCAGGTAAAATGGCTCTAAAAGCCAAAATTGTAGACGCACGGACAGGTAACGCTCCTACAGTTAAGCAATCTAT
>JAWSUX010000467.1:0-3060 GCA_033852215.1 Colwellia sp.
CTTTAGTAATTAATTCAGGTAAGCCTGCTTCGTCAAATGGACATTGCGCATTATTAATCGCCGCAACTTTATCGCTATTTAAATCGACACCCGTTACGTTATAACCTGCCTCGGCTAATAAACTCGCAATAGGTAAACCCATATAGCCCATACCAATAACACTTAACGTTTCGTTTTTAGCAACAATTTCTATTTCTGAAGTATTAGGTACTGAATTAGTAATGATATCTATTATGGTTTCGGCCACATGTCCATCACCAAAAGGATTGCTCCAGCTAAAGCTGCCTACTTCAGATGACAACCATTTTTCTGCTGCAGCCAATGCTTTATCAGCATCTCGACCAACAAGCACATTCGCGCCTACTTCTATTGATTCTGGTCGTTCAGTATTCTCACGCAAGGTGATACAAGGCACACCAAGTAAACAGGCTTCTTCTTGAATACCACCCGAGTCAGTTAAAATGAGCTGCGCATGTTTTTGCAATTGAATAAAATCTAAATAACCAATTGGCGGAATAAGCTTTAAGTAACTTGGTAGTTCAATATTGAACTCTTTCAACTTAGCTTGTGTTCGGGGATGAATTGGCCAGACAATAGTTTGGCTATATTTAGCATGTAACTTATCAAATAAAGCTAATAACTCTAATAAGTTTGCCATTACATCTACATTAGAGGCTCTATGCGCGGTAACCAAGAAAAACTTGCCCGACTCAACCTCTAGGTCAGCTAAAATAGTACTGCTGCTAGCTGAAATATCTAAATGTTGAAACAATGAGTCTGATACGGTATTACCCACGGTAAAAATCTTATCACTGTCAATGCCTTCTTTCGCTAAAATAGCATGTTGATTAGGTCCGACAGCAAATAAGTATTCACTCATATGATCAGTTAAGATTCTGTTGGTTTCTTCTGGCATAGTACGATCGTAACTGCGCAAACCAGCTTCAATATGACCAACTTTGATATCAAGCTTTGATGCGGCTAAAGCACCAGACAATACTGTATTGGTATCGCCTTGCACTAAAACCACGTCTGGTTTTTCTTGTAATAAAATAGGCTCCATTTCAATGAGGATATTGCCCGTTTGGTTACTATGTAAACCAGAGCCGACACCTAAGTTATAATCTGGCGCAGGTAATTTTAATTCTTTAAAGAAAATACTATCCATTTCTTGTGAATAATGCTGATTAGAATGGATAATAAAATGAGCAATACCACGTTTTTTACATTCGCGGATAACCGGTGCCATTTTGATGATTTCCGGGCGAGTGCCAACGATAATCCCTATTTTCATTTTACGTCCTTAACGTTACTAAATTTGAGGTGGTAATATTTATGGCATAATTGTAAAACAAATTCACTTTGATGTAATTTAATTAAACAATTTTTTTACATTGGAACAGCACTTTACTCAGATAACAGCACTGTTAGTGTTTTTTCATAAAGTAAGTGCTGACAATTTACGCCTGAGAATGTGTGATCGGCAAAGTTTATCGTCTCTTTGTTAATATTATTATCAACCATGAGCGCCTGCCAATCCGTATTGCTTTTTACCAACAAATTAAATTCATCCGCGGTTAAGTCATTACCACTTAATATAATTTCGCTTTTTCCTTGAAAATCATGCAAGCCTTGCCACATTTGTTCGACAAAACTGTTTGGATCTAACGACTGCTTGCTTTGCTGATGAAAACCTTGCATGTCGTTCACACTAGCAGCTACCTTCACCTTACCTGTCAGTAGTTTTATCCAAAAATCCAGACTAAAAAATCGCTTTTTATAATATGAGGTTAAATACGTTTGCGCTTGCGTATGTGTTTGTCTTACCCAAGGGTTTACTAGGAATAAACGATGAATCGCAGCACTTTCATCAGGATACTTGGTTAAGTACAATAAAATAGCTGATGCCGCATCACACAGCCCCCATAAACTTAACTCTGTTATTTCCGGCTGTAATCGCTGAAAATGTTCGATAGCAGCTTGAATATCAGCTTGAATGTCAGTAAATTGAGTTATTTCACCTTCACTGTCACCGGCACCTGTATAATCAAAACGATAAACATGAATGCCTTGCTTGGCTAACTTTCTCGCGAGATAAACAAATAAGCGATGGCTACCAACACGAGTTTGTGGGCCACCGACAACAATAAGCAAGCCTTTTTGATTTGCTTTAGCTGATTTTTTTAACGCTGGAATATGCTCAATAGCGGCAAGTTGCTTGCCTCTTGAGTTTAAAATGTGCGCTTTTTCTAACATGATTTTTTTGCTGCTATTGATGTTAATAACTGCATTACCGCTTGCTGTTCGGTTGCTAAATATTCCGTAGCAACTTCAAGCTCTGTACTTTGCCAGTACTTCATATCGTCAATTGCATAAAAAAGACAGCTATTACTTTCATTAACAAAAGCGTTTTGAAACGCTTGATAGTGCTTGGCGCGCCCCGAACTTAATTCACACTTAGCCGCCTGCCACTCAAACCAACTGCAAGACTGTTTAATTGGCGATAAGCACGCAACATTCTGCTCGCTTAACTGCTGCAACAATTGCCTTTTCATTACATATCCTGCAATTGCTAATTCATCCTGATTAAGAGCCGACTCCTCAGCTTTTGACTGACTTAGCTCGGCAGCCAAGGCTAAGCGTTTAAATTGTTGGACAAAGCGCTTGCCGTTAAATTCAGCTTGTACTAAAACCATGCCATCAATCATTGCTAATATATTATCGTTGAGTAACAGCGCGGCAGATAAATTTACCGACAAAATAATAGGCTGAATAGAGCGCTGTTTTATCTCCATAAGTTGAGCGACGATATCTTGTTGCCATAAAGCCAAACTTGTTTCATTCAGCTCACCCGCGCTATCTCCCGTACCATAATGATCAAAAATAATACTTTCCAACCCTTGTGGATAAATATTAACGGCTGATCGGGTAAACATGTGTCGAGTTTGATTGGCTTGTTCAAATAGAGGCGACAAATACAGTACGTGACCTTGCACATGCTGAGGGCTGCGAATTAAGCGAAATAATTTGCCTTGTGCGCCTTGGAAAAATTCAGCATTG
>JAWSUX010000468.1:0-3218 GCA_033852215.1 Colwellia sp.
TTGGGTGCAGCAAGCTTAACTTGTTCAATATGTTCAAAAAACTCTAAAAACTCAGGTTCTAACTCTTCTATACTCAAGCCTACTTTTAATTGTGTCTCAAGTTGATTGGTAATTTTAGCTAGATTGGGTGTGCCAGTATAACAACAAGCACCGTTAAGTTTATGTACGCAACGCTTTAGTTGAACTATATCTTTTTGCTCCATCGCTTCTTTAATATTTTGCTCTGTTTCGTTTAAACAATCGAGTAAACCAACAAACATTTCTTTGGCTAAGTCAGGTTTATTAGCACTACGCTTTAAAGCTAACGGCCAATCAATGACTTGTATTGTGGCGTCACTTTGTAACTTGTTAATAGCTTCTTTACTTGGACTTTGTTGAGTCGCACTTGGTTTAGAAAAAAGCTCTAAATCACAATATTCATAAATAATATGACTCAACATTGTTTCGTCTATTGGTTTGGTCATATAAGCATTAAACCCTTGCTGCTGCATCTTCTCTCTTTCACCGCTTAACGCGTGTGCTGTTACAGCAATAATAGGTGTGTTTTTATTGTGTTTTGTGTTTTTTATTTCCTTTAAAGCACTAATGCCATCCATGATGGGCATTTGAATATCCATAAAGATTAAAGTGAAAACTTCATTTTGACAAAGTTCAACAGCTTTCATGCCGTTATCGGCTACGGTAACTTCACTTACTTGCTCAAGTAATAAGGCTTTAATTAACTTTAAATTGGCTTCATTATCATCAACGGCTAATACTTTGATTGGTAATATCTTTCTATTGTGATTATTTTGTGGCGATTTTTTAGCATTGGCCATAGGTTGTAATGTTTGGCCTAAGTTTGTCGCGGTTAATGGTTTACTTAAGCAACTTATTGCACCGCTTGCAATAAGTGCATCATGCAAACTAGGTGAGTTGCTATTAATCGCTAAATGTATTTTTGCTGTTAGCGGTTGTATTTGAGCGATGGTTTTTTTTAATTCGCTTAATGCTGTAGCCGTTTGATTATGTCCAATAAGGGCATAATCAAAACCTTTCAATGCTTGTGCACTATGAGATAACATTTGTGCCAATTGGTGACGGTTATTAACACTCGTTACTTTCATCTTCCAATGCTTTAAAATATTATTTACCGCCGTGCGGCTATGTTTGCTTTCTTCATAATGAAGAATAGTTTTATTGGCAAGGTGATGATTATCTAACTCAAGAATTAATGGCATCGTATTTATTTCACACTGGAAAGTAAACCAAAAACTTGAACCATTATTTTTTTCACTGCTAAAACCAATATCGCCCTGCATTTCTTGTGCGAGGCGCTGACTAATAACCAAACCTAACCCTGTGCCACCATACAAGCGAGTTATACTTTGATCTGCTTGAGTAAAGGCATCAAAAATGGTGCGTTGCTGCTTGCTGGTCATGCCAATGCCGGTATCTGTTACTACTATTTTTAATTTAACATTTTTTGCTGTTAATTCTTCGCTACTAATATTAATAGCGACACTACCTTGTGGAGTGAACTTAATCGCGTTACTTATTAAATTAGTCACTATCTGCTTAATACGCATCACATCGCCAATCAGGGAATCGGGTAAATGCTGAAGAATATCAATAGACAGTTCAATGTTTTTCTTATGTGCTGCAGGGGCTAGTAGTATTAATGTGTCCTCAAGTGACTCTCTTAATGAGAACGGAATGTTTTCTATTACCATTTTACCCGCATCAAGCTTTGAGAAATCAAGAATGTCATTAATGATGGTTAATAAATTATTAGCCGATCTATCAATAGTTTGTAAGTAGTCTCTCTGATTATCAGATAGAGGGGTTTTTAATACTTGTCGAGTAAAGCCTATAACACCATTTAATGGCGTTCGTAATTCATGGCTCATATTCGCTAAAAACTCTGATTTTACCTTGTTGGCTTCTTGTGATTTTCGTTTAGCGATGCTTAATTCGACATTTTGTATTTCAAATTGCTCTAAACTTTCACGTAAATCAATAGTGGCTTGGTCAATACTGGTTTGCATTTCATTTTGATAACTATCAAGAGAATGAGCCATTGCATTGATGCCATTTTTTAAAAAATTTAACTCGCCAATGAGTGTTCCGCTGACACGGCTTTCTAACTTACCTTCTCTGATTCGATCAATAGCAAGTACCATTGAACTAATCGGTTTAGTTACATTTTTAATTAATCTAACGGCAAAAATAGCACTTAATAAAGCCCCTAAAATAGCAAGGGAAAAAGCGATGAGAAACTGACTCTGTTGAGTGAAATTAATTTTACTTTTATCGACTTGCATAGCAACGTAGCCAATAACTAAAGGGGTAGCGTTGGCTGTTGGCGTGATAATAGAATTGTTTGTCGTATAATTTGCATTGTTAGGGTTGTTTAAAGCTGCTTGTTTTAGCGAACTGTGGTTTTCATCGAAGATAGGTGTACGAAAAATAAAGTAGTTGCCGGAATTTTCCACTTCAGTATGAAGTGATAGCTTTGTTCCTGCTTTTAATCGCATAGCATGAGTATCTCCATGATAAGCACTGGTAACAAACACTTGATTATCAATAGTGAAGATAACAATACTATTGACGATATTTGATTGGCTACGATGAGTAAAACCGAGCAAATGGCGTAACTTTTCTCTATCTTTAGCGATTAAAGCATCTTTGCTAGCAATGGCAACAGGCTCAATTATGCTTACAGCTCTTTGTTCGATGAAATCGTCAAGCTCGATATAACGGCTGTAAGAAAAATAACTCGCTAATGCCAAACTGATTAAGGTCGTGGGCAATATAGTGAGTAACATGACCCAATCTTTTAGACTTATTTTAGGCATATTTAGTATGTTTTTAGTTGATCATTTAGAGCTGACTTAGGGTAAAATACTCTTGGAAAGCCACCGTTGTATGATGAGTTATAAACTTAACATAAATAATGGCATAAGACAGGTAAAATATAAGGTAGTGGAAGCAAACGCTAATGGCCAATTTTTTTAAAGTGAACAGTAACAAAAACCTAAATAAAACACCGTTTACTACGAAAATAACCCGTTTAGACGGTAATGGTTGTGGTGTTGCTAGATTACAGAATAAGCCACTTTTTATTCAAGGAGCTTTGCCTAATGAAATTGTTGAGGTAAAGATTGTTGAACAAAAAAATAAATATGCACGTGCTAAGCTAATTAATGTACAGCAATCAAGCACTGATAGAGTGAAGG
>JAWSUX010000469.1:0-7428 GCA_033852215.1 Colwellia sp.
TCTGTTCATTCACTTGTTCACTTGCTTGTTTGCTCGTTTGTTTGTTTTCTTTTTTAGAAAATAATTTACCCAACATGGTAGAGAAAGCCTTTGGAAAAAGTTAAAAAATAATTAATTAGCAATTAGTTGCATTCAACTAATGAAAATCTTTGCCAAATTCTGTACTATTGCCGTCATTATTACCATCAAAAAACAACTATTTTTCATGTCTGACACTACTTTATCTACCGCTTCTGAAAAAAAACGCAAAATCCTAGTTACTTGTGCCTTGCCTTATGCCAATGGTTCTATCCATTTAGGGCATATGCTAGAGCATATTCAAACCGATATTTGGGTACGTTTTCAACGAATGCGTGGACATGAAACATATTTTGTCTGTGCTGACGATGCTCATGGCACACCGATCATGCTTAAAGCACAGGAATTAGGCATTACACCTGAAGAAATGATCAAAGGTATACGTGAAGAGCACATGGCTGATTTTGCCGACTTCCATATTAGCTTTGATAATTATCACACAACCCACAGTGAAGAAAATCAGGTACTTGCTAGCGATATTTATAATCGTTTGCATAAAAAAGGTCATATTAAAACTCGTGTTATTTCTCAGCTTTATGATCCTGAAAAAGGCATGTTTTTACCTGATCGTTTTATCAAAGGCACCTGCCCTAAATGTAAAAGTGAAGATGAAAACGGTGACAGCTGCGATAATTGTGGTGCGACTTATTCACCAACCGAAGTTATTAATCCTCGCTCTGCAGTATCTGGTGCCACACCAATATTAAAAGACTCTGAACATTATTTCTTTGACTTACCTGCTTTTGAAAGCATGTTATCTGACTGGATACGCAGTGGTGCATTACAAGAAGAAGTAGCAAATAAATTAACTGAATGGTTCGAACAAGGGTTAAAACAGTGGGATATTAGCCGTGACGCACCTTATTTTGGTTTTGAAATACCTAATGCGCCAGGTAAATTTTTCTATGTTTGGTTAGATGCGCCTATTGGTTATATGGGCAGTTTTAAAAACCTATGTGATAAAGATTCCAGTATCGATTTTGACAGCTTTTGGAATAAAAACTCAGACGCCGAGCTATACCACTTTATCGGTAAAGACATTATTAACTTTCACAGTCTTTTTTGGCCAGCCATGTTAGAAGGTGCTGATTTCCGCAAACCTACGGCTGTTTTCGCTCATGGTTTTGTTACTGTGAACGGCGAAAAAATGTCTAAATCTAAAGGCACGTTCGTCAAAGCTCATACTTATTTAGATCACTTAAACCCAGAATACTTACGTTATTACTACGCGACTAAATTAACACACAAGATTGATGACTTGGATTTAAATCTCGAAGATTTTGTACAACGTGTTAACTCTGATTTAGTAGGTAAAGTGGTTAATATCGCTTCTCGTTGTGCCAGTTTTATCACCAAACGTTTTGATGGCATGTTATCAACTAACATTGATGATCAAGCCCTAGCGGATGAAGTAATGGCTGCAGGCGATAGTATTGCTGTCCATTATGAGTCTCGAGATTTTGGTCGTGGCATGCGTGAAATAATGGCGCTTGCTGATAAAGTAAATGAATACATCGCGGTGAAAGAACCATGGCAGCTTGTTAAAGACGAAACGAAGCAGCAAGAAGTACAAGATATTTGTTCTCTTGGTATCAACATGTTCCGTACCTTGATGATCTATTTAAAACCAGTACTCCCAGTACTTGCTGATAGCACAGCCGCTTTCTTAAATGATGAGCTAGTTTGGGATGGACACAAAGCCTTATTAACTGACCATAAAATAAATAAATTCAAGGCACTATTACAACGTGTTGATATAGATAAAGTTAATGCGATGACTGATGCGTCAAAAGATAGCTTAGGTGGCGCACCAGAAGAAGAGAAAAAACCAGCCAAGAAAAAGAAAACAGCTAAGGTCGTTGATAACTCGGCTGCCCTTGCTGATCCTCTTGCCGCTGATCCTATTTCTGAAGAAATTCAATTTGATGATTTTGCTAAAATCGATTTACGTATCGTGAAAATCATTAATGCTGAGCATGTTGAAAAAGCAGATAAATTAATTCAGCTAACATTAGCACTTAATGAAGAAGGCACTGAAACACGTCAAGTATTTGCTGGCATTAAATCAGCCTATAACCCCGAAGATTTAATCGGAAAGCATACTGTAATGGTCGCTAATCTAGCGCCACGTAAAATGCGTTTTGGTATGTCTGAAGGCATGGTATTAGCTGCAGGCCCTGGTGACTCTGACTTATGGATATTAAATCCTGATGATGGTGCTAAAGCAGGTATGCGCGTTAAGTAATACTTAGCGAGTAATACCTAGCAAGTTATATTTAACGAGTAATACGTCATCAGTGATAGCGCTAACTCACTGAAAATTTAAAGGTACAGTATCGCACTGTACCTTTTTTATTACACTTTTTAGACCAAACTTCATTTGAGAATATTAATGACGAAAGTATTTAAACAGCTACTGAATAAGTTGCCCTCCTCATTAAAAATAATTTTAGCCATGCTAGCAGGGTTAATAATAGGCTCTGTAACACCGACTTTATTTATCGGTGTGGATGAAATAGCCAATACCTTTGTTATGTTAATGCAAATGACCGTTCTTCCCTATATTGCTTTATCATTAATAACAGGGATTGGTGCATTATCTCCAACACAAGCTAAAAGCACGATAAAACATAGTTTTGTGATTTTACTTTCGTTAATTGCACTAACATTATTTTTTATTTTACTTGCCCCTATCGCCTTTCCAAGTTGGCAAAGCGCAGACTTTTATAGCCTTAGTACGGTAAAAACCACAACAGAAGTAAACCTAGTAGAACTCTTTGTGCCAACAAACCCCTTTTATGCTTTTGCTAACGGTTTAATTCCTAGCATAGTCGTGTTTAGTATATTTTTCGGTATTGGTTTGCTACATGTAAAGAATAAAAAAAATACCTTACTTACCTTAACAGGCTTAAATAACGCCATTATCAATGTCAACTCAATGGTAATGAAATTTGCACCACTGGGAATATTTTGCATTGCCTTAAGAGCCGCAGTCACTATTGATAGTTCACAGATTGACGGTCTTTTGGTTTACATAACAACCGCAAGCACTTTGGTTTTACTGTTAGGTTTTATGATTTTACCCGCGATTGTTACCGTCATCACGCCATTAAGCTACCGACAGGTATTCAAAGTTTCACGCGAAGCCATGTTAACGGCATTTGCTACGGGTAGCTTTTTTATCGTAATACCTCTTATTGTTGAAAAAACGAAAGTATTAATTGAGGAAATTAATCAAGGTAATATCAACGGCAAAGATGAGGCGTTAAGCCTGCCTAATATTATTGTGCCAATCACCTTTAGCTTACCTATTGGCGGCAAGTTATTAGCGTTGCTTTTTACTTTATTTTCGGCTTGGTTTACCGGTACGCATGTTGACTTTAGTCACTATGTCAATTTAATCATTATTGGCCTACCGCAGTTATTTGGTAGCTCTACAGCAGCAGTGCCTGAATTATTAAATTTATTTAACGTATCTCATGCGATGTTCGATTTTTTCTTAATCGCAGAAAGCTTAATTGTGGGTCGATTAGGGGCTTTATTCTCTGTTATTTTTTCAATTAGCTTGGTGTTACTTATTGCGACAAGTATAAGTAACAAATTCACTTTTAAGTGGCGTAAATTTTACGTTTACACACTGATAACGCCTATTGTCGCTGCTTTGGTATTTCTTGGCTTACGTTTCACACTTGATGGTATTAGTTATCAATACCAAGGTTATCAAAAATTTATTGAACGTGATTTCATTACTGTTGACATAAAATCTAAAGTACTGAGTCAACCTGAAGTTGAACAGGTAAATCAATATCAAAACAATACCACGGTATTAGAGCGAATAAAGCAAAGAGGTTTTATTCGCGTTGGTTACTTTAGAGACGACCTCCCTTATGCTTTTCACAACAGCGAAGGTAAACTTGTCGGTTTTGATATTGAAATTATTAACTTATTGGCCGATGATTTAGGCGTGTTTATCGAATTTGTGCGTATATTTCACAAAGAAGCCAAATCGCTTTTATCTTCAGGTTACTTGGACATGACAACAGGTATACCTGTGTTACCCAATAATATGAAGAAATACACCTTAACGATTCCTTATTCTACCCAGCCTATCGCTTTTCTTGTGAAAAAATCAAGGCGAAGTGAATTTACTCAATGGAAAAATATTATCAACCAAAAGGATCTAATAATTGGTATTCCTGAGTTATTTTTCAGTGAGAACATCGTAAAACGTTACTTTAGCCTAGACAAAGCTTGGCAGATCTCTACCCCTCGGTTATTTTTCAAAGAAGAGTACCAGCATATGGATGCGATGTTATTTGGGGCTGCTACTGCATCAGCTTGGACTTTGTTGAGCCCAGAGTATACCGTTGTAGTCCCTAATCCTTCATTGCAGCCACTATCAATGGCATTTGCTATAAATACTCAAGATAATGCTTTTGAATTATTTATGCGAACTTGGATTAATATGAAACTGCAAAATCATGATATTAATATGTTATTCAATTATTGGATAGCCGGAAAAAAATCAACTAAGTTAGAGTACCTTAAAATTAAAAAATAATACTGTAAAATTAAATAGCCACAACTTGAAGAGAATACTTATGAAAAAACAGTTACCTACATATTTTACAGTAATACTACTTATTGCATTGATAAGTGCATGTTCAAGTAATTATGTTGCAACCAACCTCGACAAAAATAATATCGATGTGTATTTTTCTGCTGCCAAGGTCACTATTTATCAACAAGAGCAAGACCTACCGACAAAACACCATTACATATCTGTTGTGGAAGGCCAAGATTGTCAAATTAAGTCTCACCACGCAGCACCTGATATCATCAATGCGAGAACGCAAGCAAGACAACAAGCGTTCAATAAAAATGCCAATGCGATAATATTTACTGGCTGTACCACGTTAGATAATCAACAGTTAAAGAAGCTTGCCAAAAGTAGTGACGCAAAACAGTGTCATGGCATAATCATTTGTTATGCTAAAGCTTTTGCTATTGATAAAAATACAGTCAATTGAAAGATAACGAATTAACATACCGTTACTTACAATACTGTTTCTTAAAATATAGCTAACTTAAAAACACTTATAACTCATACATAACAAATTCATGAAAGAAAACACCCAGCACGATAACAGTATTAACTTTAGTTTTATTGCCCAAGTAAATTCGCCCTATAAAGAAAAATTTGCTATCCCTCGCCAGCCTAATTTAGTGAGCGCAGCTAAAGGTACTGTCGTATTAATAGGTGACGCTAATAATCATGAACTTATTCGTGATATTGAGCAGTTTAGTCACTTATGGTTATTATTTGTTTTTAATGCCACACAAGCACAAGGATGGAAACCGCTTGTTAGACCACCGCGTTTAGGCGGTAATAAAAAAACAGGTGTGCTAGCAACACGTTCAACTTTTCGCCCAAACCCTATTGGCATGTCAGTCGTTAAACTTGAACGCGTTGAGCAGGCCCAGGTAAAAGGCATACAGCAATGTATTTTACACATATCGGGGTTAGATCTATTACATGGCACACCAATTATAGATATCAAACCTTATGTGCCCTACTCTGATGTTGTCCCTAATGCTGATGGCGGCTACGCACAAACGGAACCCGAGGCTAAATTAACGGTAAAATTTAGTGTTCAGGCACAAACTGATTTAGAGCAATATCAACATCAATACAGTGAGTTAGCCTTATTTATAGAGCAAGTATTAGCACAGGATCCTCGTCCTGCTTACAAGCAAAAAAAAGCCGATGAAAAAGTTTACGGCATGAGCTTATATAATTTAAATATTCAATGGCAGGTAAAAAATTTAACTCATGTTGAAGTACTTAACATAAATAAGCATGCCAAATTGATAGGCTGAAAACTATTTTAAAAATACTACCTCAAAAACATAAAGTTTAAATTTAGGTTTAGAGAATACACATGCAATATACGATAGTAAAAATTACAGATACCCAAGTAGACTGGCAAGCGATTGATAGTTTATTTATTGATAACTATCCATGGTATGAATCAGGTGCTAAACAAAAAACCCAAGTAAAATTAGCAGCTAATAACAAAACGTTATTCATACAAATTATTGCACAAGACAACTATAGCTTCGCCAAACAAACCGAACTTAACCACATGTTAGTGTGCGAAGACTCCTGTGTAGAGTTTTTCTTTAGCCCTAGCGGTAAGTTAGGCAGTAGTTATGTAAATTTAGAAGTGAATTGCTGTGGCACTCTTCACCTTGCTTATGGTGAAAATCGCGAAAATAGAAAGTTTATTAGTCTAGAGACCGCGAACCTTATCAACTGTAAAACCAGTATCACTGACCCAATAAAGATCGAACATGAACATGACAGTGAATGGTCCGTAACAATTAGCCTCCCGTTTGCTGCGATTGAACAACTAACAAGTGAAAAAGTTAATAAAACGCAATGGTTTGCGAATTTCTATCGCTGTGGTGGTAGAACTGAACAGCAATATGCCGTGTGGAATACTATTGATGTCACCAAGCCTGATTATCATCAACCTAAGTATTTTGGTGAACTACTATTTGAACAAGCTTAAAAACGTTAATCTTAATAGCGAGGGGAAATAGTAACAGTTAAATGGTTAAGGTTAAATAATATTATCAGGCTATAAAGCATCATCTGAAACTTTACAACCTTCTGTTGTACATATTGGCTTAATGACTGTGTCCGCAACCTTCTGCGCTATGCACGTGACCATGTTCAACTTCTTCGTCTGTTGCTGCACGTACATCAACTATATCAATATCAAATGTTAAAACTTTACCTGCTAACGGTGGGTTAAGATCAACCGTTACCATAAATTTACCTACTTTAACAACCGTTACTTGGCGTTGACCTTGCTCTGTTTGTACTGCTGCGGTCATGCCTTTTTTCCATTTAGCATTTTTACTTACTAAACCTTGTAAGTGCTTAACTGGCACACGTTGCTCTAAGCCTTCTTCATAATCGCCGTAAGCTTCTTCTGGTTGCAAAGTAACAGAAAATTTATTACCAGTCTCTTTGCCAACTAAAGCTTTTTCTAAACCAGGTAAGGTGTTATTTGCGCCATGTAAATAAACAAGTGGCTCATGACCTTGTGAAGACTCTAATTCAGCCCCTGCTTCATCTTTTAATATATAGTGGAAATGGGCAACGGTTTTATCAGCTATTTTCATGTTTATCTCTTTTCGTTTTGCAGTATATTACTGCTCGAGTATTTGAATTATTTGCAGTGTAACAATTATTTAATCTATGATCACGAGGATCACGCCCAAAGCAGTAAAATAACCAGAGTGGGATCGCGAATTTCAGATAAATAACACAGTATAATA
>JAWSUX010000470.1:0-3232 GCA_033852215.1 Colwellia sp.
CGGGGATTTTAAGGGCAATAAATATCATCACCATTTGCCCCGGAATACTACCTTCAGACGCATCACCTAAAACACGGACAAATTTTTGACTAATAAATATAGTCATTAAAACAAAAAAAACGGCTAATTGAGTTTTAGCTACTTCTTTTAATAAATAACGGAAAATAATCACAAAAAGATCCTATAAAAACTGTGTTTTTTCTGACTTATACCCAAACCACCTCAATATGCGAGTTTCAGGACGACTGAGCGAATNNGGTGCAACACATAGCATGGTTTGCTCAGCCGTCCCTGCAAGGCTGGTTTACAAACGTTTTATGCGGCGTTATTGATTTCGACAATAGAATAACTATTCTCTTCAATCAATGCCTTGCCTAAAGACGTTTATAATTCCAGCTGAACCCTGCATATTGAAGTGGCTTGGGTATATAAATAACATTTAAGTTCACTTGACTATAAAACTTAAGTAAACTTGCCGTTTTCATAAGTAAACATTATAGTCTATAGCTAAGAAATATTATAAATGCGGCTATAATTATAGCCCTTAGCGATATCAATTGAATAGACAAGAGTGCTATTTTTTACTTATTTTAGCAAGTTATAACAAATTTACTTCGTTTAACTTACTTATGTAGCCCAAATTAAACGTAAAAGGAAAGAGTTATGGAGTTCAGTGTAAAAAGCGGTAGCCCAGAGAAGCAACGTAGCGCTTGTATTGTTGTCGGTGTTTTTGAACCACGCCGACTTAGTGGTACAGCTGAGCAGCTTGATGAAATCAGCGAAGGTTACATTAGTAGTTTATTACGCAAAGGTGACTTAGAAGGCAAGTCTGGACAGATGTTGTTATTACATCATGTACCTAATATTTTAAGTGAGCGTGTTTTATTAGTGGGTTGCGGTAAAGAACGTGAGTTAGACGAACGCCAATATCGACAAATAATTACCAAAACTATCAATACGTTAAATGAAACTGGCTCAATGGAAGCCGTATGTTTCTTATCAGAATTACATGTTAAAGGCCGTGATATTTATTGGAAAGTACGTCAAGCAGTTGAAGCAGCACAAGACGGTTTATATAGCTTTAATAGCTTAAAAACTCGTAAAGCTGAGCCGCGTAGACCTTTACGAAAAATCGTTTTTAACGTACCAACACGTCGTGAATTACCTATTGGTGAGCGAGCAATTAACCATGCCTTAGCAATAGCCGAAGGCATAACTACCTGTAAAAATGTTGCTAACATGCCGCCAAACATTTGCAACCCTGCCTATTTAGCAGAGCAAGCAAAAATTCTTGAAAATGATTACGACAATGTCACTACAACAATTGTTGGTGAACAAGAAATGGAAGAGCTAGGTATGGGATCATACTTAGCCGTCGGGCGAGGCTCTGCAAATGAATCATTAATGAGCATTATTAAATACGATGGTGCCAAAAATGATTCCAAACCACTGGTACTTGTTGGTAAAGGATTAACCTTTGACAGCGGTGGTATTTCATTAAAACCTGGCGCGGGTATGGATGAGATGAAATATGACATGGGTGGTGCCGCAGGTGTTTTAGGTGCCATGCACGCTTTAGCTGAATTAAATCTTGAAATAAACGTTATCGGTGTTTTAGCCGGTTGTGAAAACATGCCAAGCAGTAAAGCGTACCGTCCTGGTGATATATTAACAACAATGTCAGGGCAAACCGTTGAAGTATTAAATACCGATGCAGAAGGCCGTTTAGTCTTATGTGACGCGTTAACTTATGTTGAGCGTTTTGAGCCTGAAGCTGTCATTGATGTTGCGACATTAACAGGCGCTTGTGTAGTCGCTTTAGGTGCTCATGCCACAGCACTTTTAAGTAGTCATAATCCACTTGCCCATGAATTACTTAACGCTTCAGAGCAAAGTGGTGACAGAGCATGGCGTATGCCACTGTGGGATGATTACCAAGACCAACTAGAAAGCCCTTTTGCTGATTTTACTAATTTAGGTGGTAAAGGCGGAGGCACTATTACAGCGGCTTGTTTCCTATCAAAATTTACCAAAAAATATAACTGGGCACATTTGGATATTGCAGGTACAGCTTGGCGCAGTGGTAAAAATAAAGGCGCTACAGGCCGTCCTGTTGGCATGCTAACGCAGTTTTTATTAAACAAAGCAGGCCAAGAACAAGGCGAATAACATTTAGCTTAATACTTAAAATGTTTTAGCCTATTTTAAAGGTAACTTATGCAAACCCAAGTGATGTTTTATTTACTCTCTGATGAAAGAGAGTTGGATGAAAATTCGTCCGATAATAAAAAGTCGATTAATAATGAACAAAGCACTGATACGAGTTCAGCGCTTTATCATGCTTGTTTGCAAGCCAGTTACTTTTATCGCCAAAATCAGCGAGTATTTATCTATACCCAAGATCAAAAACAAGCAGAAGCAGTTGATGAAATGTTATGGATTTTTGATAGTGATAGTTTTGTACCACATAATTTAGTTGGCGAAGGGCCTAAATCGGGCGCGGCAGTAGAAATCAGTATGCAAGCGCCTAACAACCGCCGTCCAATATTAATTAATTTAACGGCAACTGTACCTAATTTTGCTAATCAATTTCAATTTATTGTTGATTTTGTTCCTAGTGACGAAGCACTAAAGCAACAGGCAAGAGAACGATTCAAGACTTGCCGTCAATGGGGCTTTCAAGTAGACAATCAACCTGTGAATAACCAACCAGCGAAAAATCCGCTGTAAAGCTATAAGTAGGCAAACTTACAACTCTAACACCTTATAGTATTTGAACCTTTTTAACTTTTTATACCGGAATCATAATGGAAAAAACCTTTAACCCTACCGACATTGAACAATCTCTTTACACTAGCTGGGAAGAGCAAGGTTACTTTAGCCCAACAGGTGAAGGTGACAGTTACAGCATTGCAATCCCACCACCCAATGTTACCGGTAGCTTACATATGGGTCATGCTTTTCAGCAAACCATCATGGATACGCTTATTCGTTACCAACGTATGCAAGGTAAAAATACCTTATGGCAAACAGGTTGTGACCATGCGGGTATTGCTACACAAATGGTAGTTGAACGTAAAATAGCAGCTGAAGAAGATAAAACCCGCCATGATTACGGCCGTGAAGGTTTTATCGATAAAATCTGGGAATGGAAAGAAGAATCTGGTGGCACTATTGGTAAACAAATGCGCCGTTTAGGTAACTCTATCGATTGGACACGTGAACGCTTTAC
>JAWSUX010000471.1:0-1472 GCA_033852215.1 Colwellia sp.
TCGGTACACGTTTTTGCGTACGTTCACCTAATTCAGCAACAGGTGCAGAAATTGGTGCTGGTGCAGCCTTAGTGGCTGTTGGTTTGTTCATTGCTGCCTCTACATCTTCTTTTGAAATACGACCGCCTTTACCTGTACCAACAACATTTGCAGCCGTTAAACCTTTTTCGGTCATTAAACGACGAACTGAAGGGCTAGCAAGGTCATCTGAGCTTATTGCATCTTCAATAGGTGCCGCTGTTGCAGCAGAGCTTGCTGTAGCGCCAGCATTTAACTCACCAATTTTTTGTGCTCCCAGCACGGTATCGCCTTCCGCATGGATAATTTTACCAATTACGCCAGTAGCTTGAGCAACAACTTCTAGTACAACTTTATCGGTTTCAATATCAACTAAGTTTTGGTCAACTGATACGCTATCACCTTCCGCTACATGCCATGTAGCAACTGTTGCATCAGCAACTGATTCTGGTAATACCGGTACTACGATATCAATAACTTCTGTTGCTGAACTTGCCACTGAAGCACTTGCTGTAGCAACAGGAGCCGGAGCAGTTGAACCGCCTTCTGAAAAAGTACCAATGACTTGGGCACCTAGTACTGTTGCACCTTCAGCTTGGCTAATATCAGTAATTACACCATCACAAGTCGCTGGCACTTCAAGCACAACTTTATCGGTTTCAATGTCAACAAGGACTTGGTCACGTGTAAATTTTTCACCTACTTGAACATGCCAAGTAGCAACGGTTGCGTCAGCAACTGATTCTGGTAATACCGGAACTTTAATTTCGGTTGTCATTTTATTAATTCCTTACAAACTTGTAGCACCTTTCCTCATCAGTAAAGTATGAGAAAAAGTGCACTCAATAGTTAATCTAACGTTAACGCTTGAGTGACAAGCGCTTGTTGTTCTTTCACATGAACTGACATATAACCAACTGCAGGAGCTGCAGAGGCTTTACGACCAGCGTAAGTCAAATAGGTGCCTTCAGGGATAGCTGTTCTAAAATGATGCTGTGAACAATACCAAGCTCCCTGATTTTGCGGCTCTTCCTGACACCAAACAAATTGCTTCACATGTTGATACTGTTTTATGGCATCTTGAAGTTCTTTCTCTGGGAACGGGTAAAGTTGTTCAATACGAACAATCGCAACATTATTTAGTTCATTTTTGCGACGTTGATCAAGTAATTCGTAGTAGACCTTACCACTACAAAATACTACACGCTCGACAGCACTATGATCTAATTCATCTATTTCACCAATAACATTTTTAAATTCGCCCGTAGAAAGTTCTTCTAAACTTGATACAGCTAACGGGTGACGTAATAATGATTTAGGTGACATAACAACTAATGGACGACGCATAGGACGAACTACTTGGCGACGCAACATATTAAATACTTGTGCTGGTGTTGAAGGCACACATACTTGCATATTGTGATCGGCACAAAGTTGTAAGAAACGTTCTAGTC
>JAWSUX010000472.1:0-3410 GCA_033852215.1 Colwellia sp.
TAAGTAAAGAATTAATGATCACTACATCAAAAGATATTTTGCTTGCTTTGGGTACCAATAAAGCGCCAGAAAACTTTATTGTTACCTTAGGTTATGCGAGTTGGGGACCAGGGCAACTTGAAGAAGAATTACAAGTTAACTCGTGGTTAACTGCACCCGCTGACAGCGAGATATTATTTAATACGCCAATAGAATTACGTTGGAAAAAAGCCACTGAAAAATTAGGTATTGATTTAGCGCATTTATCGAATGAGATTGGACACGCTTAACACTAGCCTACACAATAATAAAGTTATCATCATTATACTATGACAAAAATAAAAAATACCGAAGGACAACGCACCATTATTGGTTTCGATTTTGGTAAGAAATATATCGGCGTTGCCGTCGGCCAAGAAATGACCGGCAGCGCAACTCCTCTTGGCTCTATTAAAGCTAATGATGGTATTCCTCATTGGGATAATTTAGCTAAATACTTAACTGAATGGCAACCTGATTTGATTGTTGTTGGGTTACCATTAAATATGGACGGTAGTGAGCAACAACTAACCTTGGATGCTAGAAAATTTGGCAACCGCATTGCCGGTAGGTTTGGTCTAAAAGTAGCGTTTCAAGATGAGCGTTTAACAACGGCCGATGCTAAAGAGCAGTTATTCTCTCGTGGCGGTTATAAAAATCTAAAAAAAGATAATATTGATGCCGAGTCAGCCCGCCTTATTATAGAAAGTTATTTTGAACAACAATATAGCTAGAATTGCTCAGTTCTAATTTCTATTTCTAAAACAGAACACACGAGTTAACTTCATTGAATATAATCTCTATCATTATGCCACTTATCCTTGTGGCGCTATTAGGCTTCTTTTGCGCAAAAAGCCAATGGCTTAATCGAATTCAAATTGATGCCTTAAGTAAGTTCACTTTTTATATTAGTATCCCTGCTTTTTTGTTTTATCAAATGGCACAGGCGAATTTCAGTGAACAAATCAGTCTACAATTTTTTACTGCCTTTTACCTACCGGTATTATGTTGTTACAGCATTTCTTTGTTAAGCCATTATTTTTTGATCGCTAGAAAAAACAAATCGACCTATGCCTCCTCTGCCGTTTTCTCCCTAGGTGCCAGTTATTCAAATACCGTTATTATTGGATTACCTGTTTTATTAACTGCACTGGGTGAGCAAGTACTCGGCATAATATTTTTAATCATTACGTTTCATAGTGCATTGTTATTTGCTTTAACGAATACTTTAGCAAGCTTAAATACAAAAAACACAACTACTTTTAGTAGCAGAAATATTATCAAACAAAACCTTAAAAACCCTTTGGTTGTCAGTATTTCTTCAGGTTTAGTGCTTAATTTATTAGGTGTTGAATTACCTCAAATATTAGCTGATAGTTTATTATTAATGGGTAAACCTGCCATTACTTTAGCTTTGTTTATTTTAGGGGCTTCACTTGCTTATTATCAGGTACGAGACAAATTATTGGTTATTGGTTTGGCAAGTTTAACCAAGTTAATTTTATTACCCGCTTTAGTGCTACTCGCTAGTCAGGTAATATTTCAACTGTCACCACTTATCGTGACAGTACTGGTTATACTGAGTGCTTGTCCAACAGGGGTGAATGCTTATCTAGTTGCCAAGTCACATCAAGAGCAACAACAAACCGTCGCGGGAACAGTAGTAGTAACAACGTTACTAAGCATGATTACTATTCCTTTATGGTTGTCTTTATTTATATAGTTACTTTATATAGATAATTTATATAGTTACTTTACCTAGATAATCTTTTAATGGAATTTTTCTTGGTTCTCAATACAGTGTACTTCACCAACTCGACAGCATCTTCATACCTTTTTTTGGTGTGAATTTTCGACCTTTATTATCAGAAAAATTAAAAGGGATTGAGACCATTTTAAAACCAACATTTCTGAAAATCATAAAGTGAAGGTGTGGGCCGGTAGAAAAACCCGAAGAGCCTGAGCGAGCAAGAAGCTGCCCAGCTGTTACCTGTTCTCCTACTTTGACTGCTGCGGTATCCATTAAAATATGGGCATACAAGGCAAACGTACCATCATTATGCAGCACCTTAATCACATTCGCTTTATCAAGAAAATACTGGCTTCGTCCGCTCATATGGTAATCATCTTTTACCCAAACAACTGTGCCTGCTCTTACCGCATGTATATTGGTACCAACCGCCATAGCAATATCAACCGCATAACGAGAGTACTCTCCTTGATGAGAGAACCGACCATTAAAACCTTGGGTTATTTTATGACCCGCTTTAGTTAAAAATGGCGTGTGATAAACATAATCATCAACATTAATTTTTGGGTCGCCAAATAACCAACTATAACCCACCTTAGCTAAGCTACCCTGACTTTCTAGTAGTACTTCATCTGCCCTAGCAGGGATAACTTTACGAATAGGTTTATCACTTATAGGAGAAATAAAACCAATTTCTACTGGTGAAAAAAGCGGATTTTTTACCATTAACAAATTTTTATCTCTGCCTTCTTCATTCCCCTTAATCTCATAAATTACTGGTTGCTGTTGTTTTTTATCATTTGTTTTATAATCGATTTTTTCATATGGCAAGTCACTTACGGGTTGTTTATCACTATAAACCCACTGACCTTTAGCATCTTTATACTTATATACTTGGCTAGCAGCATTAAAATTTGCGATAATGCTGCTTAGCATAATAGTTATAAATAAAAACAAATATAAACGCTTATTAATAGTCATTCATTTCCCTGTTAATTTGCTTATCATAAGCCATAAAAATTCATAAAGTGTAGAAGGAATCTCATGAAAACACTACCACTCTTTTTAGTATTACTCAGCTTTTCAGCCCTTACTAACGCGGCTGGAGCAAATCAAAGAATTTATACTTGGACCGATAGTAACGGAATGGTTCACTTCAGCGATCGTTCTGCTCAAGATAAAGATTCAGACATATTCAACCAAAGTGATAATAATAATGTTTCTACCTTAGCGCCAAAAGCAAATCAATGGCAGCAAGATTATCAAGAAAAGAAACAAGCCAAAATGAAAGAAAAAAAGCAGCTTGATAAAAAGAACAAACAAAAAAATGAATATTGCCAACAGATAAAAAAACGTATCACTATATTTTCACAAGGTGGTCGAATCTATAATACAACAGATAATGGTGAACGCAGTTTTTATAGTGATGATGATATGGCTAACAAGGTAAAACAGCTGAAAACTAAACTAAAGAAAAATTGTCGCTAAGTAAGATAAAACGTAGTAAAGAGTAGCAGTTCATCTTCATTGAGTTTTAAACTTTCCTCGTAACAGATGACCTTAGCAATAAATGACAGAAAACTTACCAACTATTTATATTAAAGCAAAAGCGCGGCATCACGTAATGCCGATCAGTTAAGAA
>JAWSUX010000072.1:0-1962 GCA_033852215.1 Colwellia sp.
TTTTAATGCGATTGCCCTGTTTTAAAGGTAGTAATTAAAGCCACAATCAATAAAACAACAAAAAATGTTCGTTGCTTTATTGTTAAACTTGTTAATTTTGTTAAATAAAATAAGGACTTTCAAATTTCACAGTAAAGCTTGCATGGGAAATAATCCCCCCACTTTTCAACTACATCACCACAGCCATTTTTTAAAACCATAACCTAACGTTATAAATTATCACTCTTGAATAAGACCTACTTTTAAATCAGTCGCTTGATAAATAACATTACCATTTTGAATCACTACACCATCAGCAATAGCCATCGAAATTGGCTTTTTGAATACCCGTTTAATATGTAATTGATATTGAATAGAGCCCGCATCAGGGTAAATCTGTCCACTAAACTTAACTTTACCGACACCTAAAGCACGACCTTTACCTGACAAACCTGACCAGCCGAGATAAACACCTAATAATTGCCACAAAGCATCTAAACCTAAACAGCCAGGCATCACGGGATCACCTTGAAAATGACAAGCAAAAAACCAATGGTCTGGGCGAATTTGTAAATTGGCCTTTAGTTCGCCTTTATCAAATAACCCTCCTTCATTCGAAATATGAGTAATTTCATCAATCATTAACATCAACGAATTGGGTAATTGAGCATTACCTTCGCCGAAAAACCCACCTTCAGCCATTGCTAAAATATCTGTGTTTGAATACTGCACTCTACTCTCCAACTAATAAAATAGAATGCATTTAAACAACTTCAGCAGTTTATTGATTGTAAAAATCGGACATGAAACGATTAGAAAAATCACAAGGGGTTGATAATAGGTGTTGCCTGAAATCCTTTATCAAATGAGATTGATCGAAAAAACCTAACTCCAAAGCCGAATTTAAGGATTCACGAGGCGTGATATATAAGTGCTTGCAAGCATGTTGCATGCGGATTATTTTAGTGAAACTTTTAGTACTTAAGCCCATATGAAGTTGAAATAATCGGTTCAAGTGACGGCTGCTACAATCCACGCTATTAGCTAACGCATTAATTCTTACATCTCCCGATGATTGGTATATTAACGTTAGCGCCTGATCAAAACGATTTTTGGCTTGAGGTTTAAAAATATTTTTTAACCAATAATCGCAAACACTAACGCGTTTATCAAAATGACTTTGTTGATAAATCAATTCATGAAGATTGTGAAAAAAAACACATGACAGGTATTCGTTACCAACATACTGATTGGTAATTTCAGCAAGATCTAATTTATAAAAATGTCGTAATGCGCCAGGGTAAAAGCGAATGCCGAAATACTCACCCGGCGCTAAAATTTGAATATCTCGAGTTTGCTGTTGAGCGCCACCTATGATTGAACCACGAGGAGATATAAATATTGATTGAGTGCCATCAGGGATCACAGGATATGGCGTTGCTTTTTCTGCTTTAATTTGTAAATAGGAATGAACTACTGATTTTAAAACATCGCAAGGTGGGGAGCACTGTAAAGTAAGGCCAAAATTAGTTAGACCCGATTGTGTGATTATTGGTTGAAATGGGCTAAATAACTCTTTCATTAGGAGTACACTCCTTTTTTAACTATTTATTGGCCTAACGAGCTGGTAAAATTGCGCTGTAACTTTCTTATTTTGATAACTTATGCAGTATCAACGTTACATTAAGCAGAAAATAATAGCTAGCTAAAGTATATAGGCACGGACAACCGCTAGCTATTATGTCTCCGTTTGAGTCACTTATATTTTTTGTGCGTAAAAAATGGCAACACAACCGACAACCGAAATTTTTACGTTTTTATAATACTGGTTAAGTGATAACTCTAAGCTATGTAAATCATCGGCAGCATTATCAAAAATACCTTTTTTGTTATAAAGCGCCATTAACTTCCCTGCTAAATAACCATAAGTAGAGTCTTTACCTAAAATGGTACTACCAAATAAAACGCCTTTATCATTTAGCA
>JAWSUX010000473.1:0-709 GCA_033852215.1 Colwellia sp.
CCCTTGTTATATTACGATTCTGCAACGTGACAAAATACGCACTTTGAGGGGACTATAATATTACCCATAAAGTCCATACCTACACCATAAGACTTATGGCAGTGTGGACAGGCTATATTAGCTATGCTGGAATAAATATAAATACTCACACCAATGAAGGCTACGAATAAAAAAACAATTCCTACGGGCATAAAATATACGCTTACTAAGAAAGAGACAAATAGTAATAAAATACCCTTTCCTATGCTCCTTCTTGCCTCGCTTCGTAAGTGCATAGTAGAAATAATCCTTTAGTAATATAACGCCGTTTTAAGCGGCTTGTAATAGTTTGCTAAAATGTGAAGCGNNTTGAAAACCCTTGTTATACGTATTTACGCTACTCACTGTTTTTATTAGTTTTAATCTTAGGTTTCGGTCGCCACAGTATTGGTTTTTTAATAAATTGAGGCTTGCGCCATTTAAACAGAGAAATGGTTAATTCCACAAGCCACAAAATAAGCCAAAGTATTATTTCGAAGAATAAGACGACAAGTACAGCACCTAAATCAATTAAGGTAAGAGTTTCTCCTGCAGCGACAAAAAATCCTGCGATAAATTCAGCCAAGGCAGATATCAAAGCAAATGCGGCTTCTGCTATTGCAGTAACTATTGATAACAATCCTTCGAGCAAAGTACATAATCCTTGATACGTATAACGCCTCATTAAGAG
>JAWSUX010000474.1:0-6226 GCA_033852215.1 Colwellia sp.
AGAAATATAACCAAAATAACCATTAACATAGCAATAATTAAGGTGTTATAAACTTCATCAATAGAGCCTTGAATAAATACCGAACTATCGTAACTATTGATGATGGTTGTACCAACGGGTAGCGCAGTACGGATAGAAAACATTTCTTTACGCGCCAGCTTAACTACCTCTAAGGTATTCGCTTTAGATTGTTTAACAACACCTAAACCGACCATGTTTTTACCGTTACCACGGAACATATTTTCATCATCTTCTGCGCCAACAAATACTTCAGCGACATCGCCTAGGCGCACCAAAGAGTTATCTTGCGAACGGGCTATCACCATGTTGGCAAAATCTTGTGCGGTTAAATAACTGCGCTCTACTCTGATAGAAAAATCGCGTTCTATCGACTCAACTCTACCTGCCGGTAACTCAATATTCTCTGCTCTTAAGGTTTTTTCAATATCACTCACGGTAATATCACGTGCGGCCATCGCGGTTCGATTTAAGCGAATTTTCATCGCATAAGTGCGGCCGCCACCAACGCGTACTCGTGCAACACCATCAACCACGGCAAATCGGTCAACAATATAACGCTTAGCGTAATCAGTTAATTGCAATGTGCTCATGGTATCACTTTGTAAAACAAACCAAACGATAACACTTTCATCATCGTTGGCTTTTGATACTTGTGGCGGATCTGCTTGCTCAGGTAAGCTACGCAATGCTCTTGAAATTCGGTCACGTACATCATTAGTTGCCGCATCTATATCACGGTTTAAATCAAATTCAATTGTGATACTAGAGCGACCAACACGGCTAGTAGAGTTAATGGTTTTCACCCCTTCAACACCACTAATTCTGTCCTCTAATACTTGCGTGATTTTAGTTTCAACAATTGCAGCAGAAGCTCCCGGATATGAAGTACTGATATTAACGACAGGCGGGTCAATATCTGGATATTCTCTTAGCGGTAAGAGCAAAAAAGCCACAATACCAAAAGTCATAATAAGTAAATTAATTACCGTGGCAAAAACAGGTCGTTTAACCGATAGGTCTGATAAAATCACTTAAGACTTACTCCCTAAAGAAGCACCTTGAATAGTAGAGGATAAAATCTTAACAGCAGCACCATGCCTTAACTTCAGCGCCCCCTCCACTACAACTTGTTCATCTTGGTTTAAACCTGAAATCACCTCTACAACACCTGGATGGCGTCGGCCAATTTCAATCGTTTTCCGTTGTGCCTTGTTTTCATCCACAACAAAAACATAGTGCTTATTTTCAATAGGAATAATAGCACTTTCGGGTAACTGTAATATTTTTTCAACTTGTAAAATAACACTGATATTAAGTAACATTCCAGGGCGTAATTTCAATTTTTCATTCGCAATAGTTGCACGTACCTTAATACTGCGCGTACCTATATCAATGCGATTATCGATAGCCGTAATTTCACCAATAAACGCTTTATTTTTATAAGCAACATTCTTTGCGGTAATTTTTTGACCAAGATGAAGCGCCGTTAACAAACGCTCAGGTAAATAAAAGTCTACTTTAATCTGTGATAAGTCATCTAAGCTTGTAATAATACTACCCGCATCAATATAAGCACCGCGACTTATTTCACGAAAACCTAATACACCAGAAAAAGGTGCTTTAATGGTTGTTTCATTTAATCTGGCATGAGCACTTAATAATTGTGCTTCAATGGCTTTAGTTTTAGCTGACTGTTGTTCAACTAAAGACTTTGAGGTGGCACTATTGGTTAATAAGTCGGACAACCGCCGTAAGTGCGCTTCAGATTCTGACAAATTTGCCTTTAGCTCACTCACCTTAGCCTGCTCAGCCAAATTATTAAGTTTAACTAAAACATCACCTTTTTTAACTAATTGACCATCGTCAAAGTACACTTCATCAACTAAATCAGAATGCTTACTGGTAATTTCTACTTGCTCATTAGCACGAGCTGTACCAAGGGCTTCAACACTATCAATAAAATCAGTTAACAATACCGGTGTCATTTTTACCGCGACAATACGTTGAAACTTTCCCTTTTGTGCTTGTTCTTGCGGCCATTGTAAATAAACAAGTAAACTCATCAATAACGATAAAAGAACAAACAAAGGTAACCGACTGGCAAGTGACACATTCTTTTTAGGTGCTTCTTTTTCAACAGCTAACATAAGGTTTTCTCTAATGGGTTAATCAATAGAATTAATGACTTTTTCACTATAGCTTATAATCAGGTCGATAACATTTACCTTGGTAGTAATTTAGCTTAAAATATTAATCACTTAACTCAAACCAAGTAGCTGTTAAATTACAGTTAATACTTACCAATAAACTTAGCAATTAATACTTACTAATTAATAAGAGTCTCATTTTGAATAAACTTGCTGTATTAGCCTTCGCCCTATTAATATTTTGTAGCACCATGTTATGGTATTTAGCCGATGGCTCATTAAATGATTACCTAAAAAGCCAAGTGGTATTGCAAGGTCAGTATTACAGTGGTGGTGAAGCAAGTATCTCGCAAGCAAAGTTTGCGAATAATACAGGTACGCTAACGTTAGAAAACTTAACATTAAGTAATATAAAAAACATTGCTCAAAATGATGTGATGGTTATTGACCAAGTTATAGTGCAACTTGCTCCCGTAAAAGCCACTTCTGTGCCACAAAGAAGCCATAATGATATTAGTAAAAATATTCAGCACATCACGGTTGAAAAAGTCACTATTAACAAGTTACGTTTTAACTTAACTGAAGGCTTAACTCAGCAATTAACTGAAGATTTAGCCGAAAACTTTCCCCAAAAATCAACGCATAATAAGCTAAATAACCTAATACGGTTACAACAGCGAATAAGCCAAAAACTGGCCGCGGACTATCCTGCTCTTTATCCTGATATCGCCGCTAAAAATTATGCTAAACAGCACCCCGAACTTAATGCCGCGTTAGTTAACAACGAGCCCAAAAACACAAAGCAAAAAGCTGCAACAGAAATTAATCAAGCCGTTATCGAGTCAAAATCTGCCAAACATAAAAAGCGCCTTTTAGGTAAAGCGACTACGCGCATTACCATTTTAGCTTTTACGGTTAAATCATTAGAGATAAAACATATTGCTAAAGACGGTAGTAATCAAGTGAAACATTTCAGCAACATTGAATTACCCGTGATTGGTCAAGAATATGGTTTAGCGAGTAATCAAATAGGTGGTGAAATACTTAGATTATTATTACAGACAGCAAACCAACTTCAATAAAAGTCATTATTTGTCGATATAAATCAAACTAACATTAAAAATAATCTAATATCTTTGTACAAATTGACAATATATTCATCACTATGCATGTAAAAAACTATACTTAACGTACTTATGCTGCAGCTATAAAAATAGCAGTTTTAGTTAAACACTCGACTAAAAAGGAAAGATACAATGTCTTGGAAAAATACTGGAAGTCGCTATGGGGCAATATCAATAACATTGCACTGGTTTATGGTGGTCTTAATGATTTTTGTTTTTGCCACCATTGAGAGTCGTGTATTTTTTGAAAAAGGCACAGATACACGTGATCTTTTCAAAATGTGGCATTTTATGCTTGGTTTGTTAGTACTCATTTTAGTTATTGCACGAATATATCTACGTACTATTCAACTAACACCCAAAATAACCCCACCACTATCCAACATGCAAGCACTAGGCGCTAAAGCTGCTCATTTATTACTTTATGCTTTTATGATTGGCATGCCAATTTTTGGTTGGTTTGTATTAAGCGCCAAAGGTAAAGTCATCCCTTTTTTCGGTTTAGAGTTACCCGCGCTCATCACATACGACAAACCATTCGGAAAAATTTTAGAAGGTTGGCATAAAGAAGTTGGCTCGTGGGGTTATTACCTTATAGCCTTTCATGCGGTAGCAGGATTAGTGCATCACTATGTACAAAAAGACGATACATTAACTAGAATATTACCAAAAAAAATAGCTACTAAACTTAAGCAACTATGAAAAATTGCAATCAGTGTGGTAAATGTTGTATCAAATACGGCGGAGGTGATCTTTCTGCAACAAAAGGAGAGATTGACCTCTGGGAGATATTTAACCCAGAAATTTTCAAGTTTGTTATAAACAACGAGATATGGTTCGATCCTAAATCAGGCTCAAAACTAAAAAGATGCCCCTTTCTCGACATAGCGCCAAAAAAGAACGTAAACCAGCCAAACATGTATACCTGTAGTATCTACCTAGACAGACCTGAAGACTGCCGTCATTACCCTAGTCTCATTGCTGAAATGATTAGGGATGAATGTGAAATGATTGAAATAATAGATTTAAAAAACACAAAAAAAGCTCAAATAGCGTTAGATTTATTGATGGAAGATAGTCGTCCTGCAAGCTTTTTATAAAGCGAGTATACTTATCACACCTCAAAATGCATATTTCACTGGTGTGGTAGCTGATGATATGACTAAGGCTCTTAAATAATGGCAGAAAAACAATTTTTAATAATCATACTTATTATCTTATCCGCCATTGCAGGAAAGAACATAGTTGATGGTAGTATAGGTATCAAGGCCGCGGCATCAGTAACAATAGAAAGTAGCCCTACTTTCTATTGGGTGTTAATTAGTATCAAAATCATTGTTATTTTGGCTATTGTTGTGAGGTTGATAATAAAAATTAACAAGTAAAATAAAAGAAAATGAGCCTTTGCTGAAATGGTAATCACTCAGGTGCTCTGAAACTCGCACCTTAATATAGCTTTGTTACAAAGGTATACAAAAGAGGATCTTAATATGCTTACATACAATTTTTGATGTTTTAACCTCATGAATACGTTACAAATTAATATAAAAAAGGAATGAAAGTGGTTTGGTTAAAAAGAACAACTATTGGGCTTATTGCATTGGTTTTACTGGCAACCTGCGGGGTTTACGCCACAGGCAATGCAACTAAAGTCAGCAGAATAATCGAGGCTTTATTAAATAAACCTGATTTCCCTTTTGATCCTGCTGATGCGACAGC
Source organism: Colwellia sp. (assembly GCA_033852215.1). Taxonomy (GTDB): domain Bacteria; phylum Pseudomonadota; class Gammaproteobacteria; order Enterobacterales; family Alteromonadaceae; genus Colwellia. The sequence continues at coordinate 5,012 of JAWSUX010000474.1, forward strand.
CGCTCCTGACTACGCAGTTTTATCTTCTTGGGCTGCATTGCCTGGCAAGACAAATCTTGCAGATCTGACCCCCGCAGGCACCAAAAACCGTTTTAACCAGGGCGATGCACCTGCCGATGTGTTTTTCATTCACCCTACCGGCTTTCATAAAGGCAGCAGCTGGACTTTTTCTATGGATGAAAATACAGGCACAGAAGAAAAGACTCAATGGATGATGGCAAACCAGGCCAGTGTTTATAACGGATGTTGTAATGTCTATGCTCCCCGTTACCGCCAGGCCAGTATTTTTGCTTTTTTCGGTGATGAAAAAATAAAAAATGAAGTGCTTGATGTTGCATATCAAGATGTTGTTCAGGCATTTGAATATTATATTAAACACTACAATCAAGGCCGACCTTTTATTATTTCTGGTCATAGCCAGGGTACATATCACGGGATCAGGTTACTTAAAGAAGTGATAGATAAAACCCCGTTGGCCAAACAAATGGTTGCCGCTTACATCATAGGAGGCCAGATAACCAGCTCACATTTTGAAACGATGCAAGATATCAAGATATGTACTCAGGCAACAGATCTTAATTGTGCCATACACTGGGACACCTTTAGCGATGCGATAATTGGAGACAGTTTTCCTGAACGGGCTGACAATATCTGCATTAACCCGCTGTCATGGCAGTTAGATGGCCCCTTAGCAGGCAAAGAACAACACCTTGGCGCTGTTTATCCTTCAGGTGAATTTCATGCTCATTATTCCGGCAGCGATGCCGCTACAGGTATTGAATTTCCTCCTCTTGAGGCACCTAAAAGCAACTATCTGCAGGCCCAATGTAAAAATGGCATGTTATTTATTACAGATCAATCAGGTACGCCTTTTGAAAAATTCAGACATAGCTTTATGAAAGGCAGTTACCACCTTCTTGATTATTCATTTTTTCATATGGATATCCGGGAAAATGCAAAATTACGCATTGAAACTTATCTTAAACAGCGCGCTAACCAGATCAGGATAAATTTTATGCAACATAAAAAGGCCTATTTGTAAACTGGCCTTTTTAATTAAGCTCGTAACGCACTAAAAAAGCCATTTTTTAATTCAGCATACAGATATCTTTCTGCAGGATCTCAAAGTGATTATTTATGTCTGTGAGAGAAGATAAAACGACACTCACTCAGACAATACTCAGGGCGGGATGATGCTTTGGTTGATTTCTGACC
>JAWSUX010000475.1:0-1931 GCA_033852215.1 Colwellia sp.
ATCGCTTAAAACAGGTGAAGTAGCGATAATATTTTCGCACCCAGGTAATGACATTACTCAAGCTTACTTAAATACAAAACAAAACGCTATATACTATAGTTTTCAAGGACAAAGAGTTGACTTGAAAGAGGTTGATTTACAAGGAAAACAAAACAATTTAGCCAAATTAAACTCGACCTTAGCAGATAAAACAGCGCGCTACTCTCCTGATGGCACAGCGATATATTTCACCTCTAACAGAAGTGGCGATTATGAATTGTATCGTTATCAAAACAGTACTTCACTCATTGATAAAGTTAGCAATTTAAACGCAACAACTATTTGGTATTACCGTTTATCAAACGACCAAAGTAAATTGGCTATTGTTTACTCTACAGACAAAATCCTCCTCGGAATTTTAGATATTGCTTCAGGAGAAGTGATCAACTCAACACCTCTTGATGAAATTAAATTTCCATTAGGGTGGAGTAAAGATGACAAGCATATTTATATTAGTGAACACTTGAGCAGTATCTCTATGTACTTTTATGATGCAGAAAAATTAGTGATTAAGAAAAAGCGCGCACAACTTGGTTTAACCGCTGTTGAGCGTAACCCTGGTGAAATAGTTGCGTTTGATTATCAATCTATGCAGTTTGTTACTTATAACTTTCATACCGATCAAGTCATCCCTTTAAGTAACCCTGTGCTAAATTATGCCAATTTATCTCCTTATAATACCTATACTGACGGCAAGGCCGTTATGCTACTTTTTAAAGACGGTATGCACAAAACAGTATCTCGTTTACTGCTATCAAAAGATAAGGCTAAAAGACAAGAAACGCTTGTGGCTAATTTACTTCAGTCAGGCCATATGCAAGCATTTTCTCCTAATATGTCCTCTATTTTATTGGCCGATAAAAACGAAAATTTAAACGGTAATATTATTTCGTTATTGCTGAAGTAGCCATCTGATTATAGTGTAAAAAGAAAATCAGCCACATTGAAGGTTTTGGGTCTCAGTGGTACTATTCGTCGGTTGGCAGAATGAGTAATTAACTATGAGTAGTAAAACCTGAAAGTTCTATTGCTCTGATTGCGCGTTATCATGCTATCAGCACTTTTTAATGCTTCCATTTTATTGACAATAACCAACACCTAATTTATCAGCTTACCAACTTATATAGCCTTAATAATTAAACTATTATGACCAAAAACACCTTTACCCCTGAATTACTTGAACAACATTTCACCAAAAATGAATGGAAAAAAGGCACGAGGCTTTTTCAAGCGAAAGGGGTTAAAACCTGTGCCCTTGACGGTGAAGTAATTCGCGGTGTTGTCTCTAGCGAGCGCTCTAACCAGTCGAGTTATTTAACGCGTTTAGTTTTTGAAGGTAAATATAGTGATATTGCCAGTTATTGTGATTGTTATGTCGGCAGAGACTGCAAACATGGCTCTGCCTTGGCACAGTGTTTTATTCATGAACACTTTGATCAAAAAAGTGCGGCTTCACCTGAAAGAGTAGTTGATAAATGGCTTAGTCATTTTCAAGCGCAGCCAAGTAGATACCAGCCCAATAACCAACAAAAGTCGTTATTGTACTTTTTAAAACCTAACAGTTATAACGAAGATGATTATTTTAACCTAGACATTAAATCATCTCGACCGAAAAATAATGGCGGTTGGAGTAAAACACTTGGCAGTGAATATTCTGCCAGCTCATTAATAAATAGCGCTTATGCTAATAACGATGATGTTGCTGTACTTACCGAGCTTATGCGTACTAACCAATATGGCGATACCATTAAGTATTTTGATTTATTTGAGCGTATTATAAAAACGAATCGCTGCTTTTGGCATACAAACTACAATTTGAACCAAGCGATTACTTTAGGTGAGCCATTAGAAGCGCAATGGCAGTGGTTAGCGCTTGATAACAATTTACATAC
>JAWSUX010000476.1:0-590 GCA_033852215.1 Colwellia sp.
CGCTTATTGCGGCGTTAGCAGTTTAGTTACACAATGGAGTATGACGTGAACTCACCAGAGGAATTGGTTAAATCGTTTATTGTAGATTACAAAATATGGAATGATCATTCATCCATAATTTATAATAAAAATAGAAGTGATGGAATGGAAGAAGCGGAAAATAACTACCAACTGCTTATTGAAAAGTACTGTGTTCCAGAAATAACTGCCCAAGGAATTGCATTCGGTTCCGAGTCTACACATAGTTTAGACCAAGAAAAAATAGTAAAAACCTCCCAAAAAGGTAATGTGGCTTTTATTCACTCTAAGCATATAGACGCAGATGATTTCGAGTCTGATTATGAATATCATTTAAAAATTGTAAATGGTTCATGGATGCTAACTTCTATTCTATACGTAGATGCAGATGGTAAGTACGAATGCCTATAAAACTGCTAACAAGAATTTAAAGCGGGACTGCTAACAGTTTGCTCGGTTTCGCTTCGCTACACAATTTAGCAAACTATTTTCAGCCCCTTAAATGGGCGTTATATGCTATTAAAAATTAGCTTCAAATTAAGTACTTTCTAATGCATAGTTTTTCGCTAAAT
>JAWSUX010000477.1:0-2384 GCA_033852215.1 Colwellia sp.
GTAAGCGTATGGGGATCGGCACCTAGCCGCACTCAATATTCCATGGTAGCAACTGTTCAATGTTGTTTGGTTGCTCAGCAATCTGCTGTAAGCACCTTGATATATAGTCATGTACGACTAGGCCATTAGCCTTCGCCGTTTCTACAATACTATAAAGAATAGCGCTCGCATGAGCGCCATTGCCGGTATTTGAAAACAGCCATGCCTTGCGTCCGATCACAAACGGTTTTATTGCTCGTTCAGCTCGATTGTTATCTATGGATAATCGGCCATCTTCAAGGTAGCGCTGAAATTTATCAAACTGATTGAGGCTATAACTTATTGCCTCACCAAGTTTACTTTTGGGCGGGATTTTATCTTGGTGTTTCGTTAGCCATAGATGTAATGCTTTTATGATTGGCTTAGCGTCTGACTGCCTGATATTGAATTTATCTTCTATAGATTTATCTTTAATACGCTGTTCTATCCCATAGAGCTTACCGATTAAGTTTAATACCACATCAACTTTACCTGTTTTTCCTTTGGCGTGTATCTTCTTCGCATCAACAAACTTACGACGAATATGCGCAAGGCAAGCGACTAATTTAGCCTCTGTTAGCCCATAAGCTTTATAGCCATCGACATGCATGTAGCCTTGGTAGCCATCAAGAAAGTCAATCGCACATTGTGCTGCGCGACTGTTATGATAATCGTATAAAACAATATTGTTTTTGTCACTGGCTCTATCACTGCCGCAGCAATATACCCACATATAACTGGTCGATTTTTCTGCCTTAATAACCTTAAGTGGCGTTTCATCTGCATGAATGGCAGGCTCTGCCAGCAATATTTCTTTCAAACGCCTATACAGTGGATCGAGTAATTGAGCACTGCGCAGCATCCAACTCGACATCGTTTGACGACTCAATTCAAGTCCAATATCCGTAAACATTGTTTCTTGTCGATATAACGGTAAGCCAAATTGATATTTGCACGAAATAATTTGGCTGAGTAAACTCGCCGTTGCCATACTTTTGGGTATAGGTGTTGCTGGCATCAAGGCAGTTTTTACTACACTTTCAATCCCGTTGCGCTCACATTGGCGACAAGAATATTTGGGCCGAATGGTTTTAATGACTTTGATATGAGCGGGTACAAATTCTAGTGCTTCGCTGCTGCTTTCGCCCATTTTATGCAACGGGCTTTGGCAGCAATCACAGACTTTATCGCTTTCATCAATATCTACAACCACTTCTTTACGCGGCAACTCTGCTGGTAATGGTTTACGTTTGGGCTTCTCTTTTGTTGTTGCGCTAGGGGTTGAATCGACCAGCAGTTTTTTGTCGTGTTCATCAAGCACTAATTCTGCTTCATTGAATACTTCATCAGCACCAGGCATTTTTTCTGATTTTTTACCGTATTCGTTGGCAAGTTTGAGGTTGTAGCGCTCAAGCAACGTTTGATAAGCGAGATCTTTTTCTGCTAATTCGCTTTCCATACGTTGCTGCAACTTAAGCAGCATTTGCTTAAGTTGTTCTGGGTCATTGGGTAAGGTATCTGCACTGAATTTCATCTGCTGATTTTAACAAAAGCTTCAACCAAATACTGCTTTTGGCAGCAATAATGACAAGCGCTTGTGTCAACGATCGTTGACTGCTGTGAGAGGCTAAATACAGATCAATTAGATCATCGACTGATAGTGTAAAGTTTGATGACCTAGTACATCGTACCCTGAGAGTAACCAATCGAGTTGCTCAGGACTTAACTCAAATTCGTTCTCGCTCACTTTGCTCGGCCATTTGAACTTTTGTTTTTCTAAACGCTTTTGCCAAAGCGCAAAACCTGTTTTGTCCCAGTACAGTATTTTCAGTTTATCTTTGGTTTTATTGCAAAAAACAAATAAAGCCCCCGTATAAGCATCATGATTTAGCGAATCTTCAACGAGTGCCGTCAGTCCATTTATTGCCTTGCGAAAGTCGACAAAATCCCGATGTAAGAAAACGGCTGAAGGCTCAACAAACATCTTCATTAAATAAGCTCACGTAATAATAAGCTTAGGTAAGTCACAGACGTTGATGCAGGTAAACTGACGTTTGCCTTACCCACGATGACTGTTATGACTCCAGGCTCTTCAACGAGTTCGACCTGCTGTGTTATTTTGGCGCGAACAAAGTTACCTGACGACAAGCTGAGTTTCTTTCGAACGGCATAAAAACTAGACGTTGTTAATTGCTGTTGTTCGCAATAATCAAGAATGGTTAATCCGCTGGTTTGTTGAGCTGCAATGATGGTTTGCCATTGTTCTTGGCTACGTGTAATTCTCATGATTATCTCCTAAATTAAGTAAGGAGATAATGTATCTGAGATCAAACGCTAGAGGCAGGTGTCGTTAGCTATACGCTTAC
>JAWSUX010000478.1:0-9121 GCA_033852215.1 Colwellia sp.
GGCTTAAAGCGAAGTAATAGATCAAATCTGGGGATCTGTGTCAAGTTGTTTTTAATGCGATTGCCCTATATACCCTAAAGTGCATCCTTGTCAGCTCTACCATCATTTTGTACACTGCTTGAAATTTATGACAGAGCAAATGATATTTAATTCGTTTAGCTCGAAATAGTAGAGTATGCATAAACATGATAACTCAAGGACAAAACTATGAATGAACAAATCCCTGTTATTACCATTGACGGCCCCAGTGGCGCAGGTAAGGGAACTGTTGCCCGAATTGTTGCGGATCAACTTGGTTGGCATTTACTCGATAGTGGTGCAATTTATCGTGTACTTGCTGTTGCCACACAACATCATCATGTAAACCTTGATGATGAAGAGCCATTAATTCCTATGGCGGCACACCTTGATGTACAGTTTGAAACCAGTAGTGAAGGTGAGGGCAAGGTCATCCTAGAGGGTGAAGACGTTACGCACACAATCCGTAAAGAAGAGATTGGAAAATTAGCCTCGCAAGTGGCGGCATTTCCTCGTGTAAGAGAGGCATTATTACGAAGACAACGTGCTTTTAGTGTTACACCTGGCCTTGTTGCAGATGGTCGAGATATGGGGACGGTTGTTTTTGCACAAGCCCCAGTTAAAGTTTTTTTAACGGCAAGTGTAGAAGAACGAGCGCAAAGACGCTTTAATCAGTTGAAAGAAAAAGGTATTGATGTTAAAATCGGCCGCCTTTTGGATGATATATGTCAAAGAGATGAGCGCGATAAAAGCCGAGAGGTGGCACCGCTTATTGCTGCAGAAGGTGCGTTACTTATTGATTCTACTGAACTTACTGTTTCTGATGTGGTCAATAAAATCTTACTGTTTGCGAATGGTAAGTTAACGTAAAAATATTGTAATACGAGGTTTAAGCTAGCGTAATTTTAATTAACTGCTAGCCTTATATAACCATTAACTAAAGCCTACTGTATGGATGCACGGGGCTACTTTAATAACCCCATGAGACATGAAGTCGATTGGATTAATAGCTGAGTTTATAAACAAGTTATGACTGAAAATTTTGCGCAACTTTTTGAAGAAAGTTTAAAAGAAATCGAAACACGCCCTGGTTCAATAATCAAGGGAACAATCGTTAAAGTTACCAAAGACAATGTAATTGTTGATGCTGGCCTTAAATCTGAGAGTGTAATCTCAATTGATCAATTCAAAAACAATGCTGGTGAAGTAGAAGCAACTGTTGGCGATCGAATTGATGTATCTCTTAAAGCTACAGATGATGGTTTCGGTGAAACGATTCTTTCTCGTGATGATGCTAAGCGTCATGAAGCGTGGCAAGTGCTTGAAAAAGCATATGAAGAAAAAGAAACTGTTATCGGTGTTATTAACGGTAAAGTTAAAGGTGGTTTCACGGTTGAAGTTAGCGATATTCGTGCTTTCTTACCGGGTTCATTAGTAGATGTACGTCCAGTACGTGACACTGCTCATCTTGAAGGTAAAGATTTAGAATTCAAAGTAATCAAGCTTGATCAAAAACGTAATAACGTTGTTGTTTCACGTCGTGCAGTTATCGAAGCTGAAGGCAGTGCAGAGCGTGATGAATTACTTGAATCATTAGCGGAAGGCCAAGAAGTTAAAGGTATAGTTAAAAACCTTACTGACTACGGTGCATTCGTTGACTTAGGCGGCATTGACGGCCTACTTCACATCACAGATATGGCTTGGAAACGTGTTAAGCACCCAAGTGAAATCGTAAATGTTGGTGATGAAATTCAAGTTAAAGTATTAAAATTCGACCGTGAGCGTACTCGTGTATCTCTAGGTATGAAGCAGTTAGGCGAAGATCCATGGGTAGCAATTGCTAACCGTTACCCAGAAGGTTCTAAACTTTCTGGTCGTGTAACTAACTTAACTGACTACGGTTGTTTCGTTGAAATCCAAGAAGGCGTTGAAGGTTTAGTTCACGTTTCTGAAATGGATTGGACTAACAAAAATATCCACCCATCTAAAGTTGTTAACTTAGGTGACACAGTTGAAGTACTTGTATTAGAAATTGACGAAGAACGTCGTCGTATTTCTTTAGGTCTTAAACAGTGTATTGCTAACCCTTGGGAAGAGTTCTCTAAGAACTTCAACAAAGGCGACAAAGTTTCAGGTAAGATCAAGTCAATTACTGACTTCGGTATCTTTATCGGTCTTGACGGCGGCATAGATGGTTTAGTTCACTTATCTGATATTTCATGGGCTGGCGGTGAAGAAGCTGTTCGTGATTATAAGAAAGGTGATGAAATTGATGCTATCGTTCTTCAAGTTGACCCAGAACGTGAGCGTATCTCGTTAGGTGTTAAACAAGCTGAAGACGATCCGTTCAATATGTACCTAGCAGATAAGAAAAAAGGTGCTACTGTAAACGGTAAGGTAACAGAAGTAGATGCTAAAGGCGCAACTATCGAGTTAGCTGAAGGTGTTGAAGGTTACTTACGTGTTAGCGACATTTCTGTAGAGCGTATCGAAGATGCATCTACAGTATTGAAAGTTGGTGACGCAGTTGAAGCTAAGTATATGGGTGTGGATCGTAAGAACCGTACTATTAGCTTATCTATCAAAGCAAAAGACCAAGCGGAAGAACGCGATGCGATGGAAAACTTAAATCAAGTTGAAGAAACTGGTTTAAGTGCTATGGCTGCAGCGTTTAAAAACGCTAAAAACTAATTATTTCTAGGGCTTACGCCCTAGTTTATTAGTTTTTATTTGCAAATAAAATTGTTATGACTAAACTTATAACAGGTGAGAAGAGTATTTATTAGTTACTTGCATTTAGTGCAGGAAAGGACATGAATAACTCTTCTCTTATTTTAAACCCCATTGAGCGATGCTAACTTTAACTTAATTTAATAAAGTTATGCGGTGCTAGGTAAATACTCAGAGGTCTCCAATGACGAAGTCAGAACTTATTGAGAAATTAGGTGATAAATTAAGTCATTTATCAGCTAAAGATGTGGAAAAATCAATAAAAGAAATATTAGAATTAATGGCTCAATCTTTAGCTAAAGGTGAGCGTATAGAAATTCGAGGTTTTGGGAGTTTTTCATTACATTATCGCGCACCACGAGTTGGTAGAAACCCAAAAACAGGGGAATCAGTTGAGTTGACGGGTAAATACGTACCTCACTTTAAACCTGGTAAAGAGTTACGGGAAAGAGTCAATCTTACCGCGGCTTAACTCTAAAAGTTTGATAGTGGTTTAGTTAATTGCAAAGCACATAAAAAAATTAGATAATAAACGGCATGTTAACCCATGCCGTTTTTTTTTGGGTTTTTTAATATTTTGATAAACAAATAAATAGAGGCTTAATCAACGTGCGTTTATATTTAACACTCTTTTTAATTTTTTGTTTACTGGTGGTTGCATTTGTTTTTGGTAGCCAAAACGAGCAATTGTTAACATTAAACTACCTTATTGCCCGTACACAGATGACGGTAGCTGCTGCAGTCAGTTTATTTACTGGATTAGGCTTTGTACTCGGTTTATTGGTCACATTACTGTGGCGCTTAATTCGTAAGGGTAAGAAAGTATTAGCCAAAAATAAATTAGCAGAGCGATAAGAACAAACATCCTAAAAATCATTCTTCTAACGATAAGTCATATTATAACTTCATGATCGAATTACTATTTTTATTACTACCTGTCGCGATGGCCTATGGCTGGTTTATGGGGCGAAATAGCATAAAGCAAAAGGATCAAGCGATAAAGCAAGATCTATCAATTAAGTATTCAACTGGTTTAAATTACTTATTATCAAATCAACAAGATAAAGCGATTGACTCTTTACTTGATGCTTTAAAAGTAGAAGACGATAGTGTAGAAGCCCATTTTGCTATGGCTAATCTATTCCGAAAACGTGGTGAATTAGACCGTGCATTAAAGGTACATGAGCACTTAGTTAGATTAAATCATTTACCGACAAAAGATAAACAACAAGCCGTTTTTGAATTAGGTAAAGATTTTTTAAGTGCAGGATTATATGATCGTGCTGAAACTATGTTCAGTAAATTGCTTAAGTCGAAAGATTATGGTTTAAAAGCGCTTACGTATTTATTACAAATTTATCAATCAACTAAAGATTGGCAGCAGGGCATAGATCATAAAAAACAGATTATAAAACTTAATGATAAAAGGTTATTACATACTTTAGCCAATTTCTATTGTGAACTAGCAACTAGGGCTTTTGAGCAAAATGAATTTATAGCTGTAATTGAATTACTAGAATTAGCATTACAGCTTGATCCTAATTCATGTCGTGCAAACTGGCTCATGGCAAAAATATATGAAAACCATCAACAATGTGAATTGGCTGCTAAATGTTACCAAGATATTTATCATCAAGATAAAGAGTTTTTTCCTGATGTAATAGAAAAAATGCATGGCTGTTATAAAAGTATTGATGCACTGGATGATTTTTATCAATTTATAAAAAAAGTTTATGATGAAACGGCAGGTACTAGTGCTCTGATAACCTACTTAACTTATGTAGAAGAAAAACACAGTAAGAAAAAAGCCATTGAATTCATTTTATCCGCTTTAAAGCGTCGGCCTACTATTCGCGGTTTTGAGCACTTTGTTAATATGCAAATGAATCAAACAGATGTTGATGTGAATACTGACAGCTTAGATTTAATTAAAGAATTAATTAGTGAATACTTAAAGGTTAAACATCGGTATAGCTGTCGAAGTTGTGGTTTCAATAGTCAAATACATTATTGGTCTTGTCCATCCTGTCACGAATGGGAGCAACTTAAGCCAATCAGAGGCCTAGAAGGCGAATAGAAAATAAATTCGTTATCATATTTTGTGATTTCATCATCAAAAGTGCTCACTGACATTCGTCAGCTCCGCGCTATTTCCTTGAACTCACTTCATATGATCTAGAATTTAGTCTCTATTAATACTAAATTAATATGTAACAGCGGTTTACCGCTAGTCAGTACAGTAAATAGGAATCCTCATGTTAGATCCAAAAGTAGTCGTTGCGTTAGACTTTGATAAAAGAAATGAAGCATTATCATTTGTTGATAAAATTTCACCGGGAGATTGTAAACTTAAAGTAGGTAAAGAAATGTTTACTTATTTTGGACCTGAGTTTGTTAAAACGTTAACAGGTAAAGGTTTTGATGTCTTTCTTGATCTTAAATTTCATGACATTCCTAATACAGTAGCTAAAGCGGTAACTGCTGCTGCAGATTTAGGTGTATGGATGGTCAATGTTCACGCAAGCGGCGGTAGTCAAATGATGGCTAAAGCAAAAGAAGCACTAAATAACTACGGCGATAATGCGCCATTATTGATTGCTGTTACGGTACTTACGAGTATGAGTGAAGCAGATCTTCGTGGTTTAGGTATAAATAAAACTCCTGCTGAACAGGTTGCCTTTCTAGCTAATTTAACAAAAGAAACAGGTTTAGATGGTGTGGTATGTTCAGCTATGGAAGCAGAACAGTTGAAGTTATCGCTTGGTAAAGAGTTTAAGTTAATCACACCAGGTATAAGGCCTGCAGGCTCAGCTCAGGATGATCAACAACGTATTATGACACCAGAACAAGCGATAAGTGTGGGAGTTGATTATTTGGTGATCGGTCGCCCAATTACTAAAGCAACTGATCCNNCAGTTAGTTTTACAACAAATTAACCGTTCAATAATGTAATGATACGTTAAATCTACAACAGTAAATAAAAAAGGTTTGGTGAAAACACCAAGCCTTTTTTATTGCTCTGATTGCAGAGTAGAATTCGCCAATTTGAAGAGGTTAGTTTAAGCTCTATCTATTAATACCTTATTAAAAAGGGAAATACTTTATGACACAAGGTGAAAAATTGTGTGACATCGGCTTTATCGGTTTAGGCGTTATGGGTAAAAATCTAGTACTAAATTTAGCGGATAATGGCTTTAATATCGCTGTTTTTGATTTAAGTGCAGAAAAAGTGCAAACAGTAATTGCACAAGATATACTTGAAAATACGACGGGCACTGCACGTATTTATGGTTGCTCTTCCTATACTGAGTTATTGTCTCAACTAAAAACACCACATCTCATTGTGTTGAGTGTACCCGCGGGTGCTCCAGTAGATCATGTATGCACCAATCTTATTGGTGTAGGTATTCAGCCTGACGATATTATTATTGATACGGGTAATAGTTTATGGATTGATACTGTTGCACGTGAAGAAAAATATAAAAGTAATTTTTTATTATTCTCTTCGGCTGTTTCTGGTGGAGAAGTGGGTGCACGTTTTGGTCCATCGTTAATGCCAAGTGGCTCTCCTTATGCTTGGGCTCGCATAAAACCAATTTGGGAAGCTATTGCTGCTAAAGTTGATGTGAAAACAGGTAAGCCGTTAGAGCGCACTCAGCCGGGTGAAATTATTAACGAAGGTGAGCCTTGTGCGGCTTATATTGGTCCAGCAGGGGCTGGTCATTACGTTAAAATGGTACATAATGGTATCGAATATGCTGACATGCAAATTATCTGTGAAGCCTATCATGTCCTGAATTCAGGACTCGGTTTACATAGTGATGATATAGCTGACATTTTTTCTAAATGGAATAATGGTCCGCTTGATAGTTATTTGATGGAAATATCTGTTGAAGTATTACGCCATAAATCCAGTGATACAAATACTCCTCTTGTTGAATTAATTTTAGATAAAGCAGAACAAAAGGGCACTGGTTTGTGGACGGTAATGAGCAGTTTAGAAATAGGCTGCCCAGCACCAACAATAGCGCAAGCTGTATATGCCCGTTCAATTTCATCTTTTAAAGATATGCGAGTTACAGCGTCAGCTCAACTTACCGGCCCTGAAATCACCTCACTGTCTAAAGAGGAACAAGAGCAAGCTATAGCAGAGCTTCATGATGCTATTTACTGTGCTAAAATGTGTGCTTATGCACAAGGTTTTCAATTGATGAAACTTGCAGCTAAAGAGCATGGTTGGAGCTTAGACTTTGCGAGTATTGCTAAAATTTGGCGCGCAGGTTGTATTATTCGCGCTGTATTTTTGCAATCTATTACTGAGGCTTTTGAGCGTAATGAAAATTTAGACAACTTATTGCTTGATGATTTTTTTATTGAACAATTAAATAGCCGTCAACAAAATTGGCGCAAGGCAATTGGTTATGCAACCATGCAAGGTGTGCCTATTGGTGCATTATCTTCATCACTTGCTTATTATGATTCCGTACGTTGCCAGACCTTACCAGCTAATTTATTACAAGGGCAGCGTGATTTCTTTGGCGCGCATACGTTTGAACGTACCGACAAACCTGTTGGGAAAAAATACCATGTTGAGTGGTCAACAGCTAAGCGTAAAACCATACTAATTGATAGTTAGTGTTCAATTCCTTGGATTCAAATAATGAGAAAGCATTATGAATAATGATAATTATAGGGATAAGCTAAGCGATTCTGCCTATAAAGTTTGCCGATTAGCGGCAACAGAGCAGCCATTTAGTGGTATTTATAATGATCATTGGCAGCAGGGCACATATCACTGTGCTTGCTGTGAAAATGTATTATTTTCAAGTGTGGAAAAATTTGATGCGGGGTGCGGTTGGCCCAGTTTTTTTGATTCAGTAGATGAACAGGTTGCTTTTATAACGGATAACTCTCATGGCATGCAGCGCGTAGAAATTCAATGCGCTCATTGCCAGTCTCATTTGGGGCATGTGTTTGATGATGGACCCAAACCTACAGGTAAACGTTACTGCGTAAATTCGCTTAGCCTAATGTTCTCCGCAACTAATTAATATCCAACAAAACCCTTTAAAATCTAGGGCTAGTAAACTTTCCTAATCTAATGTTTTTTAGAGTATTTATCGCTACTTTATCTAAAAAATCACTATCTAACTTATGATTTTGTTGATACAAAGATAACTTGCCAACTAAGTCATTATTTTTTTCATCATTTACTAATTGATACGCTTTTAACCAAATATAAGCTTGCTTGTATTTTTCTTTATTGGTAAAAATTGTCGCCAATGTTTGTAACACTTCTGCCTCTAATGTACTGCCTGGTTGATGTAGCTCTAAAGAATGAAACAACAAAGCTAACGTTTTATTAATATCGCGTTTTACGTAATACGTTGCTAAATGATATTGTGCCGTTGAATTTTCTAGTAGATCACTACCTTCTAGCTGTAAAAATTTCGCTAAAGCTTGTTCATCAGAATGTCTAGTCCAGTGGTAATAGAGTAAATGAGGGTGTGTTGAATCTGCGGTCTCTTCCGCTAATTCTGATAACTTGGCTTTAGCCATTAACAAGTTGTTCGTTCTACGTACTGTTTTTTCTTTTAGTTTAATATGCTGTATTTGGGAAGCTAATGACATGCAATTAATATAATCTTCATAAGAAACTAACAAACGATACTTCTGTGGATTTTTATCTTTTTCTGCTGCAGAAGGGGGACTAGAAACTAACGTTATTTTAGCTAATGAAATAGCGTTCCGCTCTGTTTTACACCAACTATCTTCACCAAACTCTAGACATATTTCTTTATTGTCTTGGCAAAGTTCAGTGAAGCTAGGATTATCATCACAGCTCATTATCAGTAATAAAGAAAGTATAAAAAGGACTAATGAGTATCGGTTCATCGTTATTTACTCTTATTTCAACTTTTAGTGTTATAAAGCATCGAATTTTTTTTTGTAATCTATGGAGAAATAATTGATGCTGCATTACAATACGCACAGTAAAATTATTCACTATTACTATTATCGGCTAATATATATCAATAGTCTTCATATTACCGATAATATTATAATAGCTTATCGTTCAATTGACTGTAATAAAAGGTTCAAGCAATGACTTCTCATCTTGAGGAACAATACCAAGCAAGCTGGCAAGAGCGTCAAACGTTCGCTGAAAATATGCAACCCATTATAGGGCAATTATTTCGAAATAAAGGCGTCGAAATATCAGTATACGGCCGCCCACTATTAGGTGCTTCACCTATTGATATTATTAAAGCGCATAAAACAGTCGCTTTACATGAATCTAATAAATTGCACGTACGTGAAAGCTTTCCTTTTGTTGAAGCACTTAACAAAATGACTTTGGCTCCTGCACGTA
>JAWSUX010000073.1:0-26426 GCA_033852215.1 Colwellia sp.
ATTAACATGGTTGGCAAACGCTTTGGCCTCCATGAAACCTGTAGTACGCTGCTTAGTTAATTCATTACCTTGTAAATCAAAAAATAAAATAGAAGGTAAGCCTAATATAGTAAAGTGTTCTACTAATGCTGAATTATGGGCAGAATCAAAGTCGGTCATATCAATTTGTAGCCAAACACTATTCGCGAGCGCTTGTTTTACTTCTGGCTCAAAGAAGGTGTATTTCTCAAACTCTTTACAAGCTATACACCAGTCAGCGTATAAATCGACCATGACCGTTTTACCTTGAGTATTCGCTTTAGCTACTTGCTCAGTTAACTGGTCTAAGTTAGTTATTTGCTTAAAAACATCATGTTCTTGCTGGATTGTTACTTTAGCTTCGTTACTTGGAAATATAGTTTGATAGCTTAAGTTAGCGCCGAAAAATAACATTAAGAAAATTAATAACGACCTTAAGCCATACCAAAAAAATTGCAAAGGAGATTGAGCTGCAGATTGTGTCGCCTGATTTACAACATAAAAGTAACTTGCACTTGCTAGTATGAGTAATGCCCATAACAGTTGACTTGCTACGTCAGGAATAAAGCGCTCAAGTAAAAAAATGGGTACTGCCAATAATAGTAGTCCAAAAATGTTCTTAATAATATTCATCCAAGCGCCTGCTTTAGGGAGTAACTTGCCACCCGAGCTACCGAGTATTAATAAAGGTAAACCCATACCTAAACTTAATGCGTACAACGCTGAAGCACCTAATACTAAGTCACCTGTTTGTGAAATATAAAGCAATGCGCCAGTTAAAGGAGCCGTGGTACAAGGTGAAGCGACTAAACCTGAAAGAACCCCCATCATTAATACACCGGTAATCGAGCCACCTTTTTGCTTATTGCTAATATTATTTAATTTGTTTTGCCAACTAGCAGGTAATGCTAAATTAAATACTCCAAACATAGACAAAGCTAAAAAGATAAATAAGGCACTTAAAGCTATCAGTACGTATGGGTGTTGAAATAGCGCTTGAAATTTTGCCCCAGCTAAAGCGACTACAATACCTAATAAGGTGTAAGTGATAGCCATGCCTTGCACATAAACAAACGACAGAATAAAGGCTTTTTTTGTGGTTAATTTTTTGCCTTGTCCGACAATAATCCCAGTTAAAATAGGATACATAGGAAAAACGCATGGGGTAAAAGACAATAATAAACCGCCAATAAAAAAAGCAATGAGCGTTAACAGCAAGCTTTCTTGTTTTAACATGTCAACTAATTGATGTTGCTCACTTGTTGTACTTGTAGAGCTCTGACTTTTTTCTACCAAATCTTTAGAGTGTTGTGATTCATTTACGGATAGAGCCGAAAGTATAGTTTCTGAATCGTTGTTAGCACTTACTTCGGTAAGTAGTACTGTTTTACTTGTAGGAGGGTAACAAAGCCCCTTTTCAGCACAGCCTTGATAAGTCACTTTAATGCTAGCATCAGCACTTGCTTTTTCAATGTCGACAATAAAAGTAAGATGATCAGTATAAATTTTCTGTACACCAAAGAATTCATCTTCGTGATCTATGCCTTGCGGTAGTTCAATAGGGCTTATCGTTACCTCATTATATTTAAACTTAAATTGATGACGATAAAGGTAATATCCAGGAGCAATATCAAAATTCACTTCTAATTTGTTACCTTGTTGGTAAAAATTAAAAGAAAAAGCTTGGTCTACTTTTAAAAATTCATCGTCATTAGAAAAAAGAGAAGTACTTGAAACATCAAAAATTGATTTTTGTGCTTGTGCTGTATTTGGCATAGAAAACAAGCCAACAGTTAACAATAAAAAAGCAAAGAGTATAAAGGTTAAATTTTTCATTAAGGCATCTTTAAAGAATTGGAGATCCAGTTTAAATAATGCTTATCGCCTTGCTGGATGTTCAAGGCAATAATTTCAACCACATCGTAGGGATGTAGCTGGTTTATTTCTTCACTTAATTTAGAAAATAGCGCTTCACTCGTTTTTATTAAAAGCTGTACTTCACTGTCGCAGTGTACTTCATCTTGCCAAGAATAAATTGATGTGACGTTAGCTATTATATTCACACAAGCGGCAAGTTTTTCAGTGACTAAATGTTGAGCTATATTTTTAGCTATATCTGCGTTCGGGCATGTTGTTAATACTAATTGATACACTTTAATTTCCCGACTTAGTTAACGCTATAATAGATTGTTGATATTATACCCACAGAGTTAATGAAAACTTAAGGTATTACTTTAGGTATTGTATGCGAGTTAACAATACTCTTGAAAAAGACCTGTTAAGCCCCATATTTATTGCAGAGATATTTCTAAGAGTATCCTTAATTATATAACAGAGAAAGAGGCGTTTTTATGTTCCGGGTATTGTTTGTGCTTTTTATTGTTATTCCAATTATTGAAATTGCCGTGTTAATGCAAGTTGGAGAGCTATTAGGTTTATGGCCAACTATTGCTATTGTTATTTCTAGTGCTTGGCTTGGGGCAAAATATGTGCGCCAACAAGGGTTAGCTACCATGCAGTCAGTGCAAGAAAAAATGGCGCAGGGAGATATGCCCTCGGCTGAAATAGTTACAGGGTTAATGTTATTAGTTGCAGGTGTTTTGTTGGTAACTCCAGGTTTTGTTACAGACATTTTTGGCTTGTCACTACTTATCCCAAGAGTTCGTCAAGCCATTGCCGCGATGGTACAAAAACATATTGTTATTAATCAAGGGCGCTCTTATAAAAACGAGCAAGGCAATGTTTACCAGCATGAAAAACAAGAAAGCTCTTTCCATGAGGAGAGAAAACCCATTTCTCATCATCAAGCTGAAACGCTAGAGGGTGACTTTGAGCGCAAAGACTAAGCTTTCAAAGCTTAAAAAAAATCTACCAAGGGCTTGTTTAGTGCGTTTTAAGCCCCACTTAGTTAATCATAAACAAAATAGTTATAAACCAATTTAACACTCTATGGAGAAAGTAAATGAGTATTCGTCCACTACACGATCGCGTAATTGTAAAACGTAAAGAAGTTGAATCTAAATCTGCTGGCGGCATTGTACTAACAGGTAGCGCGGCAGAAAAGTCTACTCGCGGTGAAGTTCTTGCTGTAGGTAATGGCCGTATTTTAGAAAATGGTGAAGTACGTGCTTTAGACGTTAAAATTGGCGATCAAGTAATCTTTTCTGAAGGTTACGGCGTTAAAACTGAAAAAATTGATGGTGACGAAGTACTGATCCTTTCAGAAAACGATATCTTAGCTATTGTTGAGTAATTGCTTTTTTAAAAGTACTGAATTTTAAAAGTACTGAATTTTAATTTGATGTTGAGCTTCACTTAGCTCCATCCCAGAAAAATAAATAGGAATAAATAACATGGCTGCAAAAGACGTATTATTTGGAAATGACGCTCGTTTAAAAATGCTTAAAGGCGTAAACGTATTAGCCGACGCGGTAAAAGTAACATTAGGGCCAAAAGGTCGTAATGTAGTATTAGACAAATCTTTTGGTGGTCCAACAATCACCAAAGATGGTGTTACGGTAGCCAAAGAAATTGAACTTGAAGACAAGTTTGAAAACATGGGCGCACAAATGGTTAAAGAAGTTGCTTCTAAAGCCAATGATGAAGCGGGTGACGGTACAACTACTGCGACTGTTTTAGCACAAGCTATTGTTAATGAAGGGCTCAAATCGATTGCTGCGGGTATGAACCCAATGGATCTTAAACGTGGTATTGATAAAGCGGTAATCGCTGCAGTCGCCGCATTACAAGAGTCTTCTACTCCAGTTACTGACAACAAAGCGATTGAGCAAGTAGGTACTATTTCTGCTAATGCTGATGAGACTGTTGGTCAAATCATTGCAACAGCAATGGACAAAGTAGGCACTGAAGGTGTTATTACAGTTGAAGAAGGTCAAGCGTTAACAGACGAACTTGATGTTGTTGAAGGCATGCAATTTGATCGTGGTTACTTATCACCATATTTCATTAACAAACAAGAAAATGGCACAGTTGAATTAGAAAACCCTTTCATTCTTCTTGTTGATAAAAAAGTATCAAATATTCGTGAATTATTAACAACACTTGAAGGTGTTGCTAAAGCGGGTAAGCCATTATTAATTATTGCTGAAGACGTTGAAGGCGAAGCCTTAGCAACTTTAGTTGTTAACAATATGCGCGGTATCGTTAAAGTTGCTGCTGTTAAAGCGCCAGGCTTTGGTGATAGACGTAAAGCCATGCTACAAGATGTTGCAACATTAACTGCGGGTACTGTGATTTCTGAAGAAATCGGTATGGAACTTGAAAAAGTAACATTAGAAGATTTAGGCCAAGCAAAACGTGTCGTTATTTCTAAAGATACCACTATCATCATTGATGGTATTGGCGTTGATGCTGATATTCAAGCACGTGTTTCACAAATTCGCGGTCAAATTGAAGATTCTTCTTCAGATTACGATAAAGAAAAACTACAAGAACGTTTAGCTAAATTAGCAGGCGGTGTTGCTGTTATCAAAATTGGTGCTGCCACTGAAATAGAAATGAAAGAGAAAAAATTCCGCGTTGAAGATGCATTACATGCAACACGCGCGGCCGTTGAAGAAGGTGTTGTTGCCGGTGGTGGTGTTGCACTTGTTCGTGCAGCTGAAGCAATTAAAGACTTAGAGGGTGCTAACGAAGACCAAACTCACGGTGTTAACGTTGCTATCCGCGCTATGGAAGCACCACTTCGTCAAATCGTAACGAACTGTGGTGACGAGTCATCAGTCGTATTAAACGAAGTACGTAACGGTGAAGGTAACTATGGTTACAATGCCGGTAACAGTACTTATGGCGATATGATTGAAATGGGTATTTTAGATCCTACTAAAGTGACTCGTAGTGCTTTACAATTTGCTGCTTCAGTTGCGGGTTTGATGTTAACCACTGAGGTTATGGTTACTGATGCACCTCAAGACGCTTCTCCTGCTATGCCTGATATGGGCGGCATGGGCGGTATGGGTGGTATGATGTAATAGAGTTAAAACTCTATAATTGCAGATCTAATCAATTAAACGAAAGCCCGAATAGTAATATTCGGGCTTTTTTATTAGTTACTTATCAATATGCTAAAAAATTTTTGTCATGTCTCAATTGTGCGTTTTGATAGTATTTTTCCTGCTTGAACACTTAAAAAAGACACTTTGATATACCAGATAACTCTTACCAATGGTGTTGCCAAAAGCATCGGCTAGCTAACATAGCTAGCCAATTTTAAAGTATACCTGTCCTTATTTATTTTTGTATTAGCATATCATTGCCCGCCGCGCACAAGACGAACATGAGCATCGTAGTCCTTGCTATTACTCTTGTTGTAACCACCATCAAAGTTAACATTCCATGATTTATTATAGAGTGTGTACCCATAAGGCGTAGCAGACCAGTAAAAACTAGCTTCTGTATTTGGGAACATAGAAATATTTATTGCAGGGTCGTAACATGATTCTTCTACAATTGAAGTTAACTCTTTAACGTTAGGTAAGCGCCAGTCACTTCGGTCTGCAAAGCTATAGCTTTGGGCTGCTGCTAACGAATTTTCCCAGCTATAAGCACTAATACTGCCAGTACAACTGCTAGTATTAGTATCCCAAATTTGCCCTAAACTACACCGCATCCAGATTAAGCCGGTGTTATTGTCGGTCACTGTACCATCGTTATGGATGCTAAAGCGACTATCGGGCGTGGTAACTATTACGCTGTCTCTACAGCTTTGCGCTATTACATCGGTAGCAATAAAGCCAGCCAAAATGATCGATAATAACATAGTTATTTGTTTCATATTATTTTCCTTAATCTTTTTATTATGTTATTTATAAAATATACATCAAGTATTACCTTCCTCTAAAAGCAGGTATACATTTAAATTTTATCTTGTTAATAAACTCTTTCATTTATTGCACTATTTTTTATTTACTGCGCTGCGTACAAGACGAACATGAAAGTGGTTGAACTTGTTAAAGTTGTAATTACTGCTACCGCTACCAAAGTTGACATTCCATGCATAATAACGGTTAAAAGCATAGGGCGAAGCAGACCAGTAGTATCTTGATTTTGTATTTGGAAAGTAATCAGTATCAATGACAACGCTAAAATCGCTATAATCGACAATAGAGCGCAGTGTTTCTCTATTGGGTAAACGCCAGTCATTTTCTCCACAAAGACCTTGGGTATTAACGGCATTAACATAGGCTTCAGTATCACATCTACTGCCTGAACAGTAACCACCACCGTTTTCGCCATGATGACCACCATTAGTAGCAGGATCTGAGTTTTGCCAACTGTAAGTATGGTCTTCATCATGTAAACCGTCATCGCTAGTTTTAACTTCCCAGACAAAACCTGTATGGTTATCTTTTACACACGACCATGAAGTTGTAGAATCAGGCAAGGCATCACCGTTAGCGTCAAGCTTAGTAAAATCAAAACCAGCCCTACCTGCACCTATTTTTATTAAATCACCACTAGCAGCTAAAGCATCACGGCCGTATTCGGCATCTTGGCCTTCATATCCAACAACAGGACAATCAAGTTTTTCACTATTGGCGCCAGCACAATGGGTAATTCCTGTATCGTTGAGCGTAAATGAAGGGATATGAATTACCGTTATAGTAATACTGTCAACAGCATCGACATTATCATTATCAGTAACAGTTAATTCAAAAGTTAGCATTTCATCAATAGAAACATCAGGAGCAGTAAAAGTGGTAGTTGCAGCATCCGTGTTATCTAATGTTACGGTTATACCTGTTGCTTGTGTCCAGCTATAACTAATAATTGAGCCATCGGAGTCATCACCTGAACCGCTTAAAGTGACGATTGAACTTTCATCAACGCTTTGATCAACGCCGGCATCAACTGTCGGAACAACATTAACATCTTCAACGGTAACATTAACCGAATCAGTGTTACTGGCACCGTCATCATCAGTGACCTTTAATTGAAAGCTAAGAACTTCATCGGCTGAAAGATCAGGAGCAATAAAGGTAGCAGAAGCTGTACTTGCATTATTTAGAGTTACGTTGGTTCCCGCAGTTTGTGTCCAGCTGTAACTGGCAATTGAGCCATCTGAGTCTGAGGCTGTACCCGTTAAAGTGACACTAGTATTTTCACTCCGGCTCTGATCTGTACCAGCATTAACAGTTGGCGTAATATTTGTCATAGAAGTTTCACTACTGCCCCCACCTCCACAACCAGTAAGTAATATGCCGACGGGTAAAACGATAGAAATTAACTTAGAAAGGTTTTTGCGAAATATCATTGTATGATTTTTTCCTTGTTTAGGTAACTTATGAGCGGCAGCAGTTAAGCATTTTTCTATAAACACTTCAAGCGAATTTTAGTGAGCCAAGTATAATGAAGGTCCGCTTTTTAGTTGGTTACGTCAATGATGTAAACAAGGTACTCATAGCGTCTTAAATATTTATATCTGCTTATTTTTGATAGTTAGCCTAATTTTTAGTGGAATACTTATTAATGGTAGAAGATTTTGTAAAATGATTAAACATTATTAAGCTTTCATTACTATTCAATAGGTTAGTATAAGTACTTGATATTCTAGTGTATAAAGTGGGTACCAGTAAAGCTCCTATGTTACAAACCGCTTATTTAACAATGAGATAATCGCTATATGGGCGGCACGATGTAAAGAATAGAGTTTTAACTCTATTTTATGTGGGTATGAACATTTAAATGAAAGCCTGAATAGCAATGTTCGGGCTTTTTTGTGCTTAGAGTTTTATCTCGAATTTTCTACTGGTGAGCGTATGATGAATTAATATTTATGAAATTTGCTGTAACGAGTGAATGAAAACTAACATTGAAAAATTAAAAGGAAAATACCGTACTCTTTCATTAAGTGCTTGCATAGTTACACATTGTTGCAGTATATAATTTATTGTAATTATATACTTATGCTAAACATTAGGTCAGTATTTAGTACAATTTGTATAAAGACAATATTCTAGGATTTAATATGAAGAAAAATATTAGTATAACCATCGCTTTAATGACAAGTTTATGGGTTGTTGGTTGCGTACAAGTACCACAAGAACAGACAAGTACGAGAAGTAAATTAGCTGTCTCTAGTGTGAGAGATACTCCCATTTTTTATGCCCAAGGCAGCCAATTTACATTGGCACCTCGTTATGTAAAAGAGACCTCTTTAAAACCGAAACAAACACAAACAGTATATCAATTTTACGCTAACGCTATTATTAAAAGCTTAAAAGAAAATGGTTTTGAAAATCTAAATTTGAAAAATAATGATAATAGATCAAATGCGGACTTTTATGTGGGTTTTGGTATTGCCTTAGCTAATGATTTATCGGATCAAACTATTAACGAAAAATTTGGTGTGACGCCAGGTTTACCGACTAGTGAAGGTTTAGATAAGGGGAGTTTCCTTATTTATATTGAAGATGCTAATACAGGTAAAAAAGTTTGGCGCGGCGCAGCGCAAGGTTTTGTTCATGAAGAGCTAAATGGTGAAGAACGCCAGCAGCGTACAGCTGATATAGTTAATAATGTGATGAAGCAGTTTTACAGGACAAATTAGTACGATAGGGTTACATTTACCTACAATAACAGCATTTTTTTTCTGCTTTAATGAAAAGGTAAGCAAATAAAGAAGAGGTGAAGAATGAAAAAATTAATTTCTATATTAACAGTAATCATGACAAGTCTTTTATTCATGCCTAATGTGATGGCTGCAAACAGTGAAGTCACTTGGACCGATTATAAAAGCTATCGTGATATTAAAGAAAGTAATGAAGGCCGAAAAAACTTCAGAGAAAAAGTTTTCACTAACTTTGAAAAACACTTTGCTCAACTAGCGGCAAAGTTACCTGAAAATCAAACGTTGAAAATAGAAGTGACAGATATTGATTTAGCGGGTGACACCCGAGTAATAGGCATTGACCGTCTGCGTATTGTAAGAGAGATTGATTTCCCACGCATGAATTTTTCTTATCAATTACTTGATGAAAATAACAATGTAATTAAGTCGGAAGACGTTGTGCTTAAGGATATGAATTTTATGTCAGGCAGTAATGCTCGGTATCATTATGACTTATTAGAATATGAGCAAATAATGCTTGATGAATGGTTTCAAGATACCTTCAATGAGTTAATGGTTGAAAGTAAATAAAACGCCTGGTTTTATTATTCATTTATTATGATAAAAGTCGCTTTGGCGGCTTTTTTTATGCCTGTTGCTTATAGCGTATGACTTCTTATTTTAGGATAAAAGTAAGGCTAGTTAATCATTGGTTAAGGTTTTATATAGCGGTATGACTTGCTATTATAATTAACTCTTCGCTTCTCACTATTAATTAATGCTAATAAGGAAAAAGCCTTAATGACATCCATTCGAAATATTTCTTTTCATCACGTGACTATGGTTATTGTTTGTTTATGTAGCTTAATGAGTTTTACTGCGGTGAGTGCATCAACGTCTAAAGTAAATAGTGAAGAGATATCGGTTAAAAAAATTCTTGAGCAGCAAGAAAAGTCTCAGCAAAGTTTGCAAAACATAACAAGCAGTGATGATGCCTCTGTACCTAACGATGATTTTGAACGAGGCCAGCCTAGAAGTGCTATGGCGGGTTATTTACGTGCCTTGCGAGAAGGAAAGCTTTCGTTAGCGAGTGAGTATTTAGATTATCGTAATATTTCAGGGAATACGTTAAGTATTGGTAAAGAAGAGCTTGCCAGACAATTAGGTGTGATACTTAACCGCACGTTATGGGTTGATTTGAACAGTATTAGTGATCAGTCTTTGGGTAATCTAGCTGACGGATTACCTTCATATCGTGAACTTGTTGGTAGCGTTAGTTATCAAAAAACGGATGTTAGCCTTTATTTACAGCGTATTCCTAGAGCGCAAGATAAAGTTAAAATTTGGAAAGTATCAAATGCAACAGTAGAAAAAATTCCACGTTTATTTAAAGCCTATTCATATACCCCTTTAGGCGAATGGCTAGCGATAAAACTACCTTCAGTTGATTTATTCGGCGTAATGTTATGGCAATGGCTTTATTTTCTGTCGATGCTTATTTTATATTATTTAGCGGCTATTGGAGTGACATGGTTAACAGCGACCGCGATTAAACGTTTTAATGCTAATGTTTCAAATGAGTTGTTACAGTTTATTAAAGGTCCTGTTGCTTTATTACTGGCGGTTTTATTTGCCCGTAACTTTAAAGAGGAAGCGAATGTTACGCTTGCTTTACAAGCGATAGCAGAAGGTGCAACTTTACTAACTATTGCTTGGATTTGGGTGTTTTTCCGCCTAATTGATTTACTTAAGGGGTATTTAGCACAACGTTTTGTTGCACAAGACAAGCCGTTGGCAGTTTACTTATTAAGACCTGCGGGTACCGTTATTAAGCTGCTTATCGTACTTGTCGCGACTTTACATTGGTTGGAAAATTTAGGCTTTAATGCCTCAACGTTACTGGCGGGATTAGGGATTGGTGGTTTAGCTATTGCACTTGCCGCGCAAAAAACCGTTGAAAATATTATTGGAGCCATTACCTTATATACATCAGCTCCCGTTAAAATAGGAAACTTCTGTCGCTTTGGTAACCGCTTTGGTGTCGTTGAAGAAATAGGTTTACGTGCAACTAGAATTCGTACCTTAGATAGAACTGTTATTTATGTTGCAAATGCTAAATTTATTGATATGAATGTTGAGAATTTTTCTGAACGAGAAAAAATAGCCTTTCGTCCTAAAATATTTCTTGCGCCAGAGACAAAAAAAGAAAATGTTGAAACTTTCTTAATGGCTTTACGTAAGCATTTATCAGCGGTAGAGCTGATCAGTAACGCACCTTTAAGAGCACATTTTAAAGCTTATACTATTACGGGTTTAGAGCTTGATATTCTGGCTTATGTTAAAACGACGGACTTTGATATTTACCTAAATGAAATTAATGCGCTTAATCTGACCATATTATCACTTCTTGAACAGCATAACTGTAAGTTACAGGTTGTTTCTGCGGCAGCATAATGGCGATTTACGCTACGTTGTTTAATTTTTTGTGGAAATATTAAACAACGTAGTACAGCGTTTTATTATAGAACTAATATTCCAGCGGTAACCATGATGTTTTTTTGCTGTATTGTTTAGTCGAGTTGATACATTTTTTTTAGTAATACTTTATATTGAGCCATTGGCAACATATTCATCTCTTGTCGGCGTAGGTCAAGGCTGCTCTTCTCTGCTATATCATTAAAAACTATTTTGCCATTTACGATAGCGAGCTGAGTACCGTAACGTTGTTTTTTACCTGACTTTATTAACATAATATCAATAAAAGAGGAGAGTTTTTGTCCCGACATTTGACCTTGTGCAAATTCATTTTTCAATGTTGGTAGTAAACGTTCTTGTACCGATTGCTCTGCTTGTTGCAAAAGAATAAAAGCCGCTTCTCTGCCTTTAATACCTACTACATTAGTCGTTGGCCACCCTTCTTTTTTGATTATCTCCTGTAGTCTCAAACTATTGTTTTTATTTACTTCAGCTATCTTATCGATAAGCTCAATAGGTAGTTTTCCGTTAGCATAAGACATTTTTTCTTGCTGAAATTTTATCATTGCTTGTTGCATAGCAAGTAACTCAGCTTGTAATGCCGTATTTAATTTTGGTGTTGCTATGGTTTGAGGTAGTGGGGCAGGGGACGTTTTTGCCATTACGTTGTTTGGTAATAACATGCTAAATAATAAGAAAGTGACTAATAAAAATCTTACTAATAAAAAATTTGATATGCCGAAATAGTCGCATATGAGCTTTTTACTTAAGACTTGTCCGTATTGATAATGTGTTAACAAGGTTTTATGCACTATGGCTCTGCTCAAAACCTGACAGTACATTAAATAGCTGTTCAATTTTTTTTACTAAGGGAATTAACAACTTCTGCTGCTCTTTATTGGCTTGCCAATGCAATAAGTCATCGGCAATCTCTTCTACATAAGGTTGGAATTGGTTGGCTGAGCAGTTAAAACCAGCGTCCTTGGTGAAAACTGCTTCGAAGCTTGCTTTTTTATTCTCACGTAAATCAGCTAAAGTGGCGTCTGCTGTTAAAGACTTTCTTAAAATTAAAGAAATATTTTCGATTAATTGTTGTTCTATTGCTTGGGTCATATTTTTACTGTCTATTGCTAAGTGGTAATGTTTTTTTAATGGCGAAATTATGCCAGATTATTCAAACGATGTTTAGTTTTGTTATGTGTTTATACCTAAACCTCTTGAAGTGACAGGGTCTATTCAACGAAATTATTGTAACAACGCTAAGTTAAGCTAAGTTTATCGGGGTTTTACTCGCTTGATTCGCAATTTCTCTGACTAATTTAGGCATTAAAAACCCGGGTAAAACGGCTAACATGTCTTTGACTATGGTTACTGCTTCTTGCTCTTTTACATCAAAGTGCGCAGCGCCTTGTACTTGATCAAATAAGTGCAAATAATAGGGCTGAATACCCGTATCAAATAATTTTTCACTTAACTCAACTAATGTTTGGCTATTATTATTAATGCCTTTAAGTAAAACACTCTGGTTAAATAATGGAATACGTGCAGCGCGTAATGGCTCAAGTGCATTGGTAAAATCATCATCAATTTCATTAGCATGATTAATATGTAAAACCATCGTCGTTTTTAATCGACTATTTTTTAACAAATTGACTAAAGTTGCTGTAATACGGCGTGGAATAACTACAGGTAAACGACTATGAATTCGTAATCGTGTTACGTGTTTAATTTGTTCAATTTGTTTAATTAACCAAGCTAAATGATCATCACTAGCCATTAATGGATCACCACCGCTAAAAATAACTTCAGATATTTCATTATGTTGGGTAATGTAATTAAGCGCTTGCTGCCAACGTTGTTTGTTTGGACTGTTATCTTGATAAGGAAAGTGGCGACGAAAGCAGTAACGACAATTTATCGCACAACCTGCTTTTACGATCATTAATACACGACTTGTGTATTTATGCAGTAAACCCTCTGCAACGGTCTCATGCTCTTCAAGTGGGTCTGCGCTAAAGCCCTCGGTTATCACAAACTCACTAGATAGTGGCATCACTTGTTTTAATAATGGATCGTTAATATCACCTTTTTTCATACGTTTGATAAAAGGCAACGGTACACGTACAGGAAATAATTGTCGTGCTTTAAAGTGCTGTAAATAATTATCAGGGCTAATATTAAGTTGCGCTAGTAACTCTTTTGGCTCTGTAATTACTTCACGTAAATCTTTTTGCCATGATTTTTGCTCACAAAGCTGCAAATCATAATCTATTTGGGTTATTATCTGCGGCAATTCTAATTTCAATGGATGACCTCTACTCGTTATGCCGTGTAGTTTAATGGTTATCAACAATTAATAAAAGAGCACTCTTATTATGGCAACATTCAGTACTAATCAGTTTAAAGCTGGACTTAAAATCATGCTTGATGGCGAACCTTGTAATATACTTGAAAATGAATTGGTTAAACCTGGTAAAGGTCAAGCATTTAGCCGTGTTAAAATTCGTAAGCTGGTTTCAGGTAAAGTATTAGAGAAAACTTTTAAATCAGGGGAGTCGGTTGAAGGGGCTGATGTGATGGAAGTTGAGCTTGCTTATCTTTACGCTGATGGTGAGTTTTGGCATTTCATGAATAATGAAACCTTTGAACAAATTGGTGCTGATGAAAAAGCGGTTGCAGATACTATTAAATGGTTAGTTGAAGGTGATATTTGTACTATCACGTTATGGAATGGTACACCTATCTCGGTAACAACGCCTAATTTTGTTGAAATTGATATTACTGAAACGGATCCTGGTCTTAAAGGTGATACCGCGGGCACAGGTGGCAAGCCAGCCACGTTAGCAACAGGCGCAGTAATTCGTGTGCCTTTATTTGTACAAATTGGTGAAAAAGTAAGAATTGATACACGTTCAGGTGAGTATGTTTCGCGCGCAGCTAGCAAATAATTTACTCTAATTAACGTATCTATTTTAATCATAAACAAAAGGAAGTCAGTCTATGTTAAGCAGAAAGATAGTCTTGTTCAGTTGTATTATTAGCTTGTTTACAGCAAGTTATAGCGCCGACTCGCAAGCTAAGTATACAAAACGTGATGGTAAATGGGAAGCGAGTATCCAAGTAGTTACCTCCCAATCAACAGATATTTCGGGTGAAAATGACTCCGCTTTAGCACTAGATAGTGACTTAGGTTGGGGGTTTAGCTTGGGTTACAATGTAAACACACATTTATTAGTAAATTTTGAATTCGCCTCATTAACGCCTGATTATAAAGCTACCTTAATTGAAGAAGACGGTGATGTTTATAATATTGATCATAAGATGGATATTTACCAGAGTCAGTTTAATGTTGTTTATAATTTTATGGCCAAACAATTTACACCTTTTGTGCAAGCTGGTCTTGGTTGGAGTCATTTAGATAGTAATATTGCTGATGGTCCGCCAAATTCTTTTTGCTGGTATGATCCGTGGTGGGGTTATGTTTGCGATTATTATCAAAATACTTATAACGATGATCGTCTTTCTTATAATGTAGCCGTGGGTGTGCGTTATGAGTTAGATAACAGCATGTTTTTTCGTGCTAGCTATAAACAAAGCTGGGTCGATTTAAGTAATTCAGAAGATTTATCTATGGGTACGTTTCAGCTTGAGATAGGCTCTATTTTTTAACAAAGCCCGATCATTGTAGCACTTCTATAAAAACCTAAGTATTTCACTACTTAGGTTTTTGTCTTATATAGTATTTTTTTTTAAAATGCTGGGTTTTAGTGTAGTGATGGTTACTTTTGAACTTCTGTTACTCGGCGATTTACAGGGTAACGTTCAAAGTCTTCCCAATAATGAATACCACCAATCATTTCTTTAACTGCATAACCTAATGCAGATATCTTTAAACAGGCTTTGGTTGCACCATTGCAGCCTGGCCCCCAGCAGTAAACAACGAATTTTGTCTCTTTATTATATTTTTCTAAATGCTCACTGTTAATGTCACTGTGCGGCATACTTTCTGCTGTTATTGCGTGACTCTTATCAAACGCTTCATTAGAGCGAACATCCAATAATACATAGTCTTTATCATTGGCTTTTATATCCGCGTACACATCGGAACAATCAGTTTCACATGCCAATTTATTCGTGAAAAATGTCTTGGTCTGTTGTGCCGGTGCTGCTTGAAAAGAAAAGGCGTTAGTCATATTTAGCATAAATGTTCCTTGCTCATGTTGTTGTTTGGAATAAATCCAATGTCGGGTCGATGGAGTTAATTTAACGGGATTTAATTAAAGCTAAAAGTCATCATTGCTGAAGGCAGTGTTAAAGATAAATGAACGATGAAATGTGAAATTGAAATTCAATAGAGACTATAATTAATTACGCTTAATAATTTTTGTTTGTACAAAAAACACACTATAATTATTAATTATACTGTCGTTTGTATTAGCAGAGGCGTGATATGAAATATCTAACTAAATATCTAACTAAATATCTAACTCTAACTGCTCTAAGTCTGATCTTTTTTTCAGTGGGGAGTATAGCTGATCATTCTTGGGGAAATTACCATTGGGCTAGAACTTCACCTTCTTTTGAGCTAATTATTGTTAACAGTACAACAGAGGAGTGGGATGATTATGTACGGCAATCTGTTGCTGACTGGTCAGTTTCTAGTACTTTCAATATGGTTGAAGAGGTATCGGGCTCAACAAATAAAAAAGTCAGACGTAGATGTAAAGGGGGGGCAGGAAAAATTAGAATTTGTAATTTAGCTTATGGTGATGTTGGGTGGCTAGGAATAGCAGGGATTTCAATTGATGCTAATGGTCATATCACAACAGGGTACACTAAATTAAATGATACCTATTTTTCAACCCACTTTTATGATGTAACGTGGATGCAAAGTGTTACATGTCAAGAGTTAGGGCATAATGTCGGGCTTGACCATCAAGATGAAGACTTTAATAATACATCCATTTATACTTGTATGGATTATCAAAATCCACCGTATGAATACCCGAATAACCATGACTATGTACAGCTCGAAACAATATATAATCATCAAGATTCATATGACTCGTATAATGGCGGTGGAGATAGCGTTGGCAGCTGTAATGCACCTCCAGGAAAAGGTTGTAATAAAGCCGGGGCTAACAATGACGTAGGTTGGGGAAAGTCAGTTGGTAGACGAGGAAATGCAGAAAAATTTATCCGCATTGATAAAAATGGGATAAGACATTTAACCCATGTAACTTGGGCTATAGGTTATTAATTTTTGCTAATATTCAATATTACACTCAGTTTGCAAATAAGGGGCTTAATCCCCTTGATTATGTATTTTAGAGTTTTTTGATAAATGCCTAACAGCGGTAATGACGCGAAAAAATTGCGTCATTACTCTGATAAAAAATTCTATTCATATAACAATATGCATCATATTAGTTTGATATTATTGTGATAATAAATTGAAAACTCAGTCGCAGTAACCCTAATTCATTTGGAAAAATTATGTTAAATAGAAAACACATGGTAACCCACATCCTAGCTATCTTGTTGCTCTCTGCCTGTGGTGGTAGCTCAGAAGATAAAACTTCATTAGATGATACGTCATTGCCGAGTTTTTCTTTATCCGTAAGTGATGCGCCCGTTGATGATCTTTCTGAAGTCGTTGTATGTTTCAATCGAATAGAGTTGAAAGGAAGTAATAAAAATACTGTTTTCACCGTAGGTAATGAAGATGGAATGATTGAAGCAAACGATTTATGTTTAGATAATGGTGATGTTGTTATTGCTAATACGGTAGGTATTGATTTAAAAAAATATACTGGTAATGCTTCAATCTCTTTAGTTGATGGTATAAACATTGAAGCGGGAGATTATACACAATTACGTTTAATAATGAGCAATGGCTCCTACGGCATTGATGCCCAAACGAATGAAAAAATTAGTGTGAGTGTTCCGTCGAATGAGCTTAAGTTAGATGGTTTCACAGCAGCGTTGGGTGGGGTTGTAGACTTCACCCTAGAATTTGATCTCAATAAAGCGATGACAAACCCTGTAGGACAAGCAGGTTATCTGCTAAAGCCACGAGGTCTTAGGTTAGTTAATAATAATGAAACAGGCCATATTGTTGGAACTGTCTCGGAAACTTTATTAATTGAGAGCCAATGTACGCCGCTTTCTGATTCCTCAATAAATGTAGCGAGTGTATATATATATGAAGGCGCAGATGTAGCTATTAATACCTTAGAAGATAACGGAGGAGATGAAAACGGCAACTTGCCTTATGCAAGTACGGCCGTTATCTTTGATAGTGAAGAAACGAGTTACAACTTTGAAATTGGCTTTATTGAAGCAGGAGAATACACCGCCACGATAAGTTGCTATATTGAAGATAACCCTGAAATTGACGAAGATATAAACTTTATCATCTCACAAAATGTTACAGTGATAGCAGAAAAATCCCCTGTCCAAGTTAGTTTTTAACTGGTTATTATTTGCTTTAATGCGCTTATAGAGTCTCTTTATTTCCAATTATCACGTTCTTCGTGTGCCAAAAGTTAGATAATTCCAACTGTAATAATTAACTCAGCTGCTATTCTATTTGACGTTAGATAAAATAAAGTACGACTTACACATCGACAGTTATCTTTTCGACAACATTTACTAAGGAAATAAACGGTGGAATTTTATCATTTGCGCTCTTTTGTGGCTGTTGCTCAGACAGGAAACTTAACGCAGGCAGCGAAGCGTTTGTATACCACACCACCAGCGGTCAGTGCTCATATTAAAACACTTGAGGAAGAATTATCTACTGTCTTATTTACTCGCTCTAATAAAGGCATGTCATTAACTGATAAAGGGCAATTGTTGCTAAAAAAAGCACAGCTGACGCTTAATAGCGCTGTGGATTTAGTCAATTTTGCAGCAACGAATCAAGATGAACTACTAGGCACATTTCATTTGGGCATTAATGTATCGCCTCAAAGAATTAAATTAGCAGAGTTAATAGAAAACCTGCAAGAAAACTGTTCGGGGATTAGTTTGGATATTCAGCAACAATCAAGCGGAAAAATTCTCAATGAGATGAGAAAACATCGGTTGGATGGCGGTTACATTTTTGGTGATGTTCCAGATGATTTTTTTGGTATCGCGATTACGGAGCAACAAATGACGACGATAGCGCCACTAACATTTGATTGCAGTAAACTATTAACGCAAGCGGAGCTGAGTAATCATCATTGGATCAGGATGAGCGGTTATTGTCCTTTTGATACTTTTTTAACAGAGCAACTTGGCAAAGACATTCCTTCCGTTTTGAAAACGAGTGATGATGGCACCCGATTAGCCTTAGTCAAACATGGTTTTGGCTTGAGTTTTTTAGAAAAAGAAGAAGCAGTTATAGCTGAAAAAGGTGGTCAAATTCAAATGATTTCTACGTTAGATTTTAACATCAAACAGCATTTTGTTGTTGCGAAAGACCGAATGAATGAGCCATTAATTAAGGCATTAATGCAAGAGGTTCGCATTTTGTGGAATATAGAACTTTAAGTAAAAATGACATGCCATACCATGACAAAGAAAATTTCAGGTTATTATTATAACAAAGGCAATATTATCAGCATATTTTAATTGGTTATGTTCTTGGCCGTGAACCCGTAAAGTAGGGTTATAATACCCATCAGCGCTATTTAACCTATGTACATCAACGAGTAGGTTATTTATTAGATATTTTATTAGCTCATAAGAAAAGTAACACCGAATGCAATTATTAAAATCAACCCAACATCCTAGCCTTGTTAACCTTAATGGCACTTGTTTAACCCGAAAAGCAACCCGAGCCATTGTACTTGATGGTGAAAATATATTATTACTCTATACCGAACGTTATCACGATTATACTTTACCGGGCGGTGGCGTTGATGAAGGCGAGTCTCTGATTGATGGCCTTAAAAGAGAGTTAAAAGAAGAAACCGGGGCGCAAAATATTAAGGTATTAGCGGAATTTGGCTTGTATGAAGAATACCGCCCTTGGCATAAAGAAAATTTTGATATCATCCATATGTTATCATATTGTTATGTCTGTAATATCAGTGAAATTTTGACCGAAACAGCATTTGAAAAGCATGAAATTCAAAACGGCATGGAGCCTGTTTGGGTGAATATATTTGAAGCGATTCGCCATAACGAAGAAACTATTAACGCGAGTCCTAAAAAAGGTTTGTCTATTGAAAGAGAAACCTTTTTGTTAAAGAAAATTGCTGCTGAGCTAGTTGATAATTAATAGCTCTCGTAAGTCTATGAGTAAATCAACAACATTTTTTGTCGTCATTATTGTCTTTAGAACTGTGATAATTGTTTCGCTAACGCGGTTGGCTTAGAGAAGTCAGACGTTTTAATTATGACTTCACCGTTTTTTACTACCACTAAGCTAGGTAATTCCTTTATGCCATACTTATGGAACATGCCATTGTTAACATCAATCGCAATTGGATGTTTAACCTGATACTTCTTGGTGTAATTAGCTAATTCAGCTGTGCCAGTCCAAAGTCTTGAAATGATACCCTGCCATACAATGTTGTCGAACTGTTGAGCTAAGTTATTGACTGAATTTTGTGCCGCTATACATTGTTGTGATGTGGTTGGGCGAGAATCATGCAAGTACCAATCACACCAAGTAGCAGTAAATAAAAACGCCTGAATTTTAGTTTTATCAAAGTCTAACTCTAATGGCATAGCTGATTCGACAATGGCATTACTGGCAAGTAAATCTAACTGTTGATTGGCGCTGATAAGAGCTATTTTGTTATCAAGCAATGAATTAGCTTTATGACCTAGGTGAACTAAGTTCATATTTTTATCAAACAATAAGTGATACGGGGTACCAAGTAATCTAAACGCTTGAGCTAAGTCGCCACTATTATCGATAGCTACAGGCATAGACAGGTTGAACTCTTGTTGTACTTTTTGTACTGCAGCTAAATTATCATTTATGCCTAGATTGATAGCAATAACCGCAAGATTGTCACCATACTGCTGCCTAATTTGTTCAAAGTGCGGCATTTGATCCATACATGGCTTACACCACGTTGCCCAAAACTTTAAATATACCGGCTTTTTACCTTGATACTGTTCTAAAGTAACCACTTCTCCTGTGGTTAAGGTGATAGGAATGGTTAATAACTGCTTTGATAAGTTACTGGCTTGTGCCAATAAAATTGGGCTGATAAATAATGTCAGAGTAATGGATAATAATAGCTTTTTAAACATGTACATAAGTAATCCTTTGATTATTAGTTTGGGGTAATCAATTAAATTTTTTATAAATTCTTCTTACTAGCCCTTTTAATAAAACGTAGTTTACGTCAAATTATTATTATCAGAAGTGCGGATAATGAATTATATTAGTGAATATAATTCATTAATTAGGTATGTTAATAAGGAGCATCATGGACAAATTTAAAACCATTGCTTTGTTTATGTCGACTATTGAAACGGGCAGCTTTTCCGCCACAGCAAAGAAACATGCAACAGATCCATCAACGGTAAGTAAAGCGATTAAAAGGTTAGAAGAGCAGCTCGGTTTGCAACTTTTATATCGCTCTACTCGGCAATTAAGCTTAACTTCAGCAGGGCAGAAGTATGCAGAGACTGTAGGATCTCTCTATCAACAGCTGGAGTTGTGTGAACACGAGTTGAAATCAGCCAATAATAGTTATAATGGCGCGCTTAAAATAAACCTTCCTGTATCGTATGGCCGTATGTATATGCTACCAATGTTGAGCCAGTTTAAAAAAAACTACCCCGATATTCAGTTAGAGGTCAGCTTTAACGATGAATATATTGATATGATCAGTGATGCGGTCGATGTTTCTATTCGAAGTGGTACCTTAAACGATAGTCGTTTGGTGGCACAAAAACTGTCACCCATGTTGTTTGTATTATGTGCAAGTAGTGATTTAGTTACCAGCCGAGATATTGATATTTCTACTAAAGGACTTGTTGATTTGTCTTGGGTATTATTTCGCTTCAAACAAACAGGGAAGACAATGCCGATAAATTTCACCTATCAAGGTCGGCATATTAACTTTGAGCCGAAAAACTTCACTATTGTTGATGATGGAGAAGCAATGGCTCATATGTGTGCTGAAGGTATAGGTCTTAGTCTTATGCCTCATTTTATTGCTAAGGCTTTGGTTGTGGCTGGCAAGATGACTATTGTGGCAACACTTGATGAGTTTCAAAATTCAGGGGTATTCATTGTTTATCCCAAACGAAAAGATCTACCTAAACGTACTCAACTTTTCATTAAGTTTGTCAAAGATTACCTTAAAGAAATGGGGGAGTCATCATCGCAGACCTGGCTTGATACCTTAAGCCGGTCTGATTAGCTATTTTTAGAATAGTTCGACATCATCGGATAGCTCATCAATATCGTTTGCTGAATCATGACTAATACCCGCCTGATCAACCACTTCAACACTAATTATATTACTGAGTAAGTTTTGTTTTTCGACCAGCTTTTCTAAGACTTCAGTCGTTACACTAAAAATTTTTGAGTTATATTCGCTAGTATCTATTACTTGTTGTGAAGACACTATCGCTTTGTCGATTATACTTACTATAGTATTTTCTTGATCTTCTTCAAGACCCATAGACGGTATCACGCTGTCTAATTCTGACAGCATGTTTTTGAGTAAGTTAATCACGGCTTCTTGGCTGTTATCAATATTTCCTTTTAGATTAGACAGGTTGTTTTTTACAACATCAAAAGCTCTCGTTAAGTGCTGAGTTTGTGCCGCAATCCCCAATTCAGCTTCTAAACTTTTTACTTTTGCATCGGTAGCCCCCAGCATAAATGGGAAAAAATCTTTATAACGTCCATAGGTTTCCAAGTCATGCAACGGCATATTTTTTATAAGCAGAGCGACATGAGAAAAATTGATTTGAGTACGATAACCAAAGTCAATGAACCGCCCGCCTTTATCAAAAATAGTAGATATAACCTCTTCTTCCAATGCAACACATTTACTTCCTGTCCCAGAATAAAAAATCCTTTTATCTCGAATTAAAAACATAATACTGCAGTTTAATTGTAGGCTGCGACAGACATTAAAAAAACTGTTCGCAAGACTGTCAAAATCCTTAATGCCATAAGTTGTTTCAATGAAACTTATACACTGCCCCAACTCGTTAGAGTCTTTCATTGCAGAAAATGCAGTATTGGTTGCTTGCTGAACTTTACTTTCCATTGCTTGGTTATGTTTTATAATAGAAACGAGGGAGTCCAACTTAGCAATAAGCTCGCCGCCTATAAAAGGTTTGACCAAAAAATCGGCTCCTCCAGCCTCGTAGCCAAGCATTTTTGATCTAATATTATTTAAACTGGATAAAAAAATAACGGGAATGTTTTCGGTTATTTTATTATATTTTAGTTGGTCACACACCTCATAACCATTCATACCAGACATTTCAACATCAAGAAGAATAATATCAGGCAATTCACTAAGTGCAGTATCAATCCCTTCTTTTCCTGAACTTGCTGATATCACGTCATAAGAAGATTGTAATTCTTTTTTAATAATTTTTTGCATAAATGCATCATCGTCTATGGTTAGAATTTTCCATGACTTCATTGGGGTAACTTCCTACATGCATACAATTTAATTAGGTGTTTATAAATTATAGCGGACGTGAAAAATTTTGCTTTAAGAGGATATGAACTACAGGTTACCGACTATTACAGTGAACAACCTAACTAACATCATCTTTGATGTAATAATCAATTTAATTGTCTGGAGCTAACTTTTTCTAATGAGCTTAGTTTTAGTATTGAAAAAGATACAATGAACACCATATTCTATCTTTTACTATTAATTTCATTCATTAGCTCTAGGCCATTAACATGACACATGCATTAGACATCAGCGCGTTAGCTAAAACTTATAAAGGCGGCTTTCAGGCGTTAAAAGGTATTGATCTTACTGTGCAAAAAGGCGACTTTTTTGCCTTGCTTGGTCCTAATGGTGCAGGTAAATCAACAACTATTGGGATTATTACTTCACTCGTGAATAAAAGCGCTGGCAAGGTGAAAGTATTTGGCTATGACATTGATACTGACTTAGAAAAAGCAAAAAGCTTTATTGGTTTAGTGCCGCAAGAGTTTAACTTTAATCAGTTTGAACCTTTAATTAATATTTTGATAAACCAAGCGGGCTATTATGGTGTGAATAGAAAAGTTGCCTTAGTACGTGCTGAAAAATATTTAAAGCAATTAGAATTATGGGATAAACGTAATTCTGCCGCTCGGGAGCTATCGGGTGGTATGAAGCGTCGTTTAATGATTGCCCGTGCCTTAATGCATGAACCACAAATGCTTATTTTAGATGAGCCAACGGCTGGCGTTGATATAGAAGTTCGTCGCGGCATGTGGGACTTTTTACAAACATTAAATGCGCAAGGCATTACTATTATTTTAACCACACATTATTTAGAAGAGGCAGAAAGTTTATGCCGTAACATTGCTATTATTGATGGTGGGAAAATTGTTGAAAATACTAGTATGAAAGGCTTGTTAGCACAATTAGATGGTGAAACTTTTATTCTAGATTTAACGCCTTATCAAAAACAAATTAGTTTAGATGACATTAACTATCGCGTTATTGATGATCATACCTTAGAAGTTGATTTGCAGAAAAAACAAAGCTTAAGTTCAATCTTCGAGCAGTTATCAATACAAGGGGTTGAAGTATTGAGCATGCGTAATAAAAGTAATCGTTTAGAAGCATTGTTTATGAATTTAATTACGCATAATCAGCCTAAGAAAGAATCGACGAATGACGCTAACATAAGGGCGATATAATATGAATAACACAATAGCCTTAAAAAGCATTTTAGCTAAAGAAATTCAACGCTTTACCCGTATTTGGGTGCAAACATTAGTACCGCCTGCTATTACAATTAGTTTGTATTTTGTTATTTTTGGTTCGCTAATCGGCTCACGAATAGGTGAAATGGGTGGCTTTGATTATATGTCGTTTATCGTGCCAGGCCTTATTATGATGAGTGTCATTACTAATTCATACTCGAATGTTGCCTCGTCATTTTTTAGTGCTAAATGGCAGCGAAATGTAGAGGA
This sequence comes from Colwellia sp., assembly GCA_033852215.1. GTDB lineage: Bacteria > Pseudomonadota > Gammaproteobacteria > Enterobacterales > Alteromonadaceae > Colwellia. The sequence continues at coordinate 24,189 of JAWSUX010000073.1, forward strand.
AATGTTAGTCGCTCCTGTACCAAATTGGGTGATCGTTGCCGGTTATGTTGGCGGTGGTATGTGTCGTGGTATCTTAGTGGGTTTAATTGTCACGTTAGTTTCATTGCTCTTTGTTGATATTCAGCTTCATAATGTTTGGGTAATTATTGCAACCGTATCATTAACTTCAGCAACGTTTGCTTTAGGTGGTTTGATTAACGCTATTTTTGCTAATTCTTTTGATGATATCTCCATTATTCCTACGTTCATTTTAACGCCGTTAACCTATTTAGGCGGGGTGTTTTATTCTATTAGTTTGTTGCCTGAGTTCTGGCAAGGTGTTTCACAAGCTAATCCCATTGTTTATATGGTGAATGCTTTCCGTTACGGTTTTTTAGGTATTTCAGATGTCAGCTTAGTTGCCGCTTTTTCTGTGATAATTTTCTTTATTGTCAGCTTGTTTACGCTTGCGATGGTATTAATAAGTAAAGGCATTGGCCTTAGAAGTTAGTAAGTAGAAGTTAAAAGTATGAGTGAAAAAATGAAAAAAGAAGCTACTCCAGCAGTAATAGGCGATTCAAAAGTCATTGTAACGAATCAAACTGGCATTCATGAAAAGCTTGAAGAGATAGTAGAAAAACACTTATCTCATGCTTTTCAAAAGCCTTATCAACAGCATACAAAAATGGCTTTTGATGAAATTAATAAAATTGTGCAAGCTTTTGACGGACCGGTGATACTCGACTCTTGTTGTGGTGTTGGCCAAAGTACTCGTTTACTTGCCAAGCGTAACCCTAATGCGTTAGTTATCGGTATTGATAAATCAGCACACCGAATTAACCGTAATGTTGAAGAGGCTTTTGATGGTGATAACTATCATTTAATTCGAGCCGATTTAAATGACTTTTACCGTTTAGTCAAAGAGGCTAACTGGCCGATTAGTCAACATTATATTTTGTACCCCAATCCATGGCCTAAATCAAAACATATTCAGCGCCGCTGGCATGGTAGTGGTGTGTTTCCTGTACTCATCTCTTTGGGTGATGAAATTATTTTACGTAGTAACTGGCTACTCTACCTAGAGGAATTTCAACTGGCCGCAGATATTGCCGGTTTAGTTGGTGAAATGACTAGAGTAACTCAAGAAAATAATGAAGAGCCACTTACGCCTTTTGAAGCTAAATACCAAGCTAGCGAGCAACAATGTTGGCAACTTATAGTAAAGCCCGCTTGTTATAGTCACCATTTTTAGCTAATAAAAAAACCGTAAATCTTGTACACGGTTTTATTTTTTTATGAGTTAATCCTAACGAGTAATCTTAGGGTATTACTATGTCAATACGTACACTGCTAACTATGCCGTCATAAGTAGCTAACAGAACAACACTGCCTTCACTGGCTGAAGTACTGGTTAATTTGTAATGTGCACTGCTAGTGCCAGATGCAATTAATTCGATTTTAACTATATCGTTTCCAATAATATCCCAGCGAGCAAACTCAGAAACGTTTAAACTAGTAGGTGCAATATCATAATGGGTTGTTAATATTAACTGAACTGACTTTAATGGTTCGATTATAATGGCATCATCGCCTTCATTAATTTGTGTGCTTTCAATTGCAGCCTCACCTTTTACTTCTATAATCGCTATAGCCTCTTTGCCACCACAAACGCCGGCTAACTCTGTAATACCTGATTTAAGTGCTAATATTGTACCTTTATTTATACCCGTAGCAGTAATACCAGTTAAACCTGTATCACGTTGCTGCCAAGTAATGCTTGGCTCGATATCAAATGTTTCTGTTGATACAGATTCAATCAAGTTTGCCTGAGCGTTTACTTGTACGCGATCACCTATATTTAATGTGATCAGTGTTGTTGTTTTATCATTGAGTAAAATATCAATATTATCTAAATCTTTAGGGTCGGCGGTCACAGATAATTCTGCACTAATATCGCCACTTATAGATGAAATTGTGGAGGTAATAGTAGTATTTTCGATACCTTCTGCAGAGGTATATAAAGTACCATTTTCGCTGATAATGGCACTAGTGTCGTCATCAACAGTAAAAATCATATCTTTTACTGTATTAAGTGAGATATAACCATCTTCATAACTCACATTGCCTTTAATGTTAGCATCGATACAAGTATGAATATGACCCGTTTCAGGAGAGGTTTGCTTTAAGGAGATGGCGCTAACGGCTTCATCACTAACTGACATTTCACCTTCGCCAAGCATATCATTGATTGTTGTGCCT